>WREG01000024.1 GCA_009779455.1 Oscillospiraceae bacterium | reverse complement strand
TGAAAAATTATTGGGGGGCAGAGGGGCCGCCCGCGTCCACGGCAGCGGCTTCGCGGGGACCATACAGGCATTTGTGCCGCTGGATATTTTAAATGAATATAAAAGCGGCATTGAAAACGTTTTCGGCGAAAATTCATGTTATGTGCTGTCCGTGAGGAATGTTGGCGGAATAGAAATTGCTGACCACTAATCACTAAATATTTACATTTCAAGTATTGTAAAATAAAAACGGGTATAGTATAATCACAATGCTTGAATAAAAATTCCGTTTACAATCCTAAAAGGATGGCAGTTTATATGTCAAAATTATATATAGTCATGCCCGCGTACAATGAACAGGATAATATTGAGGCCGTCGTTTCGCAATGGCACGGGGTTGTTGAAAAAATAGGGGACGGAAGCCGATTGCTTATCGTAAATGACGGCAGCCGGGACGATACGTCAAAGGTCTTGCATTCTTTAGAGGGGCAATACCCCTGCCTTGCAGCCGTTGACAAAGAAAACTCGGGGCACGGCTCAACCTGCCTTTTCGCGTATAACAAAGCGGTTGAAGCGGGCGCGGACTATGTTTTCCAAACCGATTCCGACGGGCAGACGTCCCCGGATGAGTTTTGGGGCTTTTGGGACAAGCGCGATGAATATGATGTCATTATCGGTACAAGGCTTGGGCGCGAGGACGGTTTTTCGCGCAAGGTCGTAACACGCGTTTTAAGGCTGGTCTTATTAACGATTTTCGGGGTGTGGGTCAAAGACGCCAATACCCCGTTCCGGCTTATCGGCGCGGAAAAGCTTAAAAGCTATTTAAATACAATACCAAAAGACTTCTTTTTGTCCAACGCCTTAATGAGCGCGACCGCTGTTTACGCAGGCGATAAAATACTTTGGCTGCCCATAACTTTCAGGCCCCGTCAGGGAGGCGTCAACTCAATAAATTTAAAGCGGATAATTAAAATCGGCTTTAAGGCGCTTTCTGATTTCAGGATCGCGAAAGGCGTCTTAAAAAACGAATACGGTAAGAGAAAATGAATAAGATTATAAGCGTTTTAAAAGCGCTTGATACCGAAAAACCGCTTAAATTTATGCATATAGCAGTTTCCGCGTCTTGCGCGCTTTTGTTGCTTATTTTAACCGCTGTCAGCCTGTTTCGGACGACCGATATGAACATGGACAACAGCTGGCTTGAAAACATTGAATATATAAAGGATAATATATTTGTCAACCTTTGCGCCCTAGCCTGTTTTTTTCTGCTATTTTACATAATAAGGCTTTACGCGGATAAAATCAACTTAAAATATATTAAAATCGCGCTTGTGTCCTGGGTCATTATTATGGGGCTTATTTGGGTGCTTTCGGTTAAATCCGCGCCTACGCAGGATTCGAGCATAGTTATAAACGCCGCCGGGGAATTTTTAAAAGGCGATTACGGCAGGATGAACAGCGCGTATCTTCAAAATTTCCCTTATCAGCTGGGATATATATTTTTCAGCGAGTTCTTAATGAGGATTTTACGCTTTAAGAATGTTTTTTTAACGCTTCAGGCGGTAAACGTGATTTGCCTTGCGGTATCTTATATTTCGATATTGGATATCGTAAAAATAACGTTAAAAAAAAATACGGTTTATATTTTTTCGGCGTTCCTTCTGATGATGTGCTTCCAGCCCGTCCTGTTCACGACGTTTTTATACGGGAATTTGCCGGCCTTTATGTTCGCTGCGCTGGCAGTCAGGTTTTCTTTAAAATATTTTGAAAACAATTTGAAGCGGGACGCGCTTTTATCCGCTTTGTTTATCGGGATTTCCTCAATTATAAAGCTTAACAGCCTGATTGTCGCCGTCGCTTTATGCGCCATGTTCTTTTTGCATTTTTTAAAGACCAAAAAGCTTTTGAATTTTGCGTTTATCGCCCTTATTTTAATATCCGGGGCAATGCTTAATACGTTGACTATCAAACAATATGAATGGCGTTCGGGCGAAAAAATGGGCGAGGGGGTTCCCATGGTGTCATGGCTGGCGATGGGCGTGAACGAAGCCGTTGTCTCGCCGGGATGGTTTAACGCTATGTACGCGACGGGAACATATGAGGCCGCAGGGATGGACGCGGCAAAGGCGTCAGAGGAATCCGTCCGTATTATTAAAGAAAGGCTTAAAGTTTTCAGCGAAGACCCGAAATACGCCGCCAGTTTCTTTTATGAAAAATTCGCAAGCCAATGGAACGAGCCGACATACCAAAGCATCTGGACAAACCAAGTCCGCAGCCATTATGCGGAGCCTAACCGCTTAGGCAATTATATATGCGGGGACGGGGAAAAAACATTTAAAATCTATATGGGTTTTTATCAGCAATTTATATTTTTATGCTGCCTCATGGGCCTTGCCGTTTGTTTAAAACGCGGCAATTATACATATTTGATTTTACCGGTAATTATTTTGGGCGGATTCTTGTATCATATGCTTTTTGAGGCCAAATCCCAATATATGCTCACATATTTTGTTCTAATGATACCGATAGCCGCCCTGGGGCTTGATTCTTTTTTAGATAAAACCGAAATATGCGTACCAAAGGTTAAAAAATACATATTAAGAAGAAGGTCATAATTATGTTGAAAAAAGTTGTATCGGCTATTTTAATTTTATGCTTGTCTTTATCCTTTGCCGCCGTCGGACGGGCGGCGGGAGAATTTGATACGGAGGTCGCGGATATGAAAACCTGCGGGCAGGCTGGACCTATTGGAATTGACGTAAACCCCGCTTTCAGCTGGCGGATGGAAACGGCGCGGGCCGATGCGTCGCAGACGGCTTACAACATAAAGGTTTATGACGCGGAGCTTGGAAACGCCCTTGTCTGGGACAGCGGGATTGTTTACAGCGCTTTTTCGCAGGGCATAAAATACGGGGGCGACCCCTTATCAAAAGGGCGGCGCTATTCATGGACGGTAACGGTTTATGATGAAAACGGAGCGGAAACCGTGTCAGATCCCGCGTATTTTGAGACAGGCTCCTTAAACGGTGACGTATTCGAGGGCGCGGAATGGATTAAAGTTGATGCTAAAAAGACATTATGTGACAAATTTATAGACCTTATTGCCGGAAAAGGCGACGAAAGCAGGGCAAAACTAATAAACAGCCTTTTAAATTATCAAAACAGTTTCTTTTTAAAAGGCATTGCAGCATATTTTGCAGACAAAGCGATAAGCGCTTTCGGCAGCGCCACATTCAGGAAAGAATTCGGCGCGGACAGCGAAATAGCCTCCGCGAGGCTTTACACCTCTGGGCGGGGCGTATATAACGTATATTTAAACGGCGGGCGCGTCGGGGACGACGAGCTGAAGCCCGGCTATACGCAGGTTGATGCGAGGGCGTTTTATAATACATATGACGTTGCGGATATGTTAAAAAGCGGCAAAAACGCCGTGTCTGCAACCGTTTCCTCCGGCTGGTGGTCAGACAAAATAGTCAGCAGCCGCGGCGGCGACAGCCTGTTCATTGCGGTTCTTGAAATCAAGTATGAAAACGGCGAAATTGACAGGGTAGTCACCGACAATACATGGAAGGCGGCAAATACCGGCCCCGTCACGGCCGCGTCAATATACGAAGGCGAGGTTTACGACGCTTTGGCCGACCTGTCATTCAGAAACACGGGATATGACGACGGCAAATGGCAAAACGCGGCGGCAAGCGATGAATTTAAGGGCGTCATCACATCGGCGGCAATCGGCGCGGGCGTGAAAGTCCGTGAGGATTTGGAGCAGTTTCCGGAATACATAGAGGTATATTCGGGGGCCGCGGGCGCGAACGTTACCAAATACGGGGACGTAAACTTTATTCTAAATGAATACATGGGCGGGGACGCCGTGATATTGGATCCGGGCCAAACCGCGGTCGTCAATTTCGGCCAAAATTTCGCGGGACGGGAATACATCGAGCTTTCGGGCGAAAAAGGCGCGATAGTCAGGGTCAAACACGGCGAGATGCTCAATGAAGCCGGCGGCGTCAAGTCAAGGGGCAACGACGGCCCCGGAGGGAGTTTATACACAAGGAATTTGAGGGGCGTAAACGCCGCTTCGGTTTATAGGCTGAACGGCGAAGGGGTTCAGGCTTTTTATCCCGAATATACCTTCTACGGTTTTCAGTATATGGAGATAACCGCAACCAAAAAAATAACCATACACAGCGTAAAAGGGCAGGTTCTCACCTCGGTTTTAAACGATACGGGCAGCATCGAGACATCTGACGCCGACATCAACAAGCTGATTTCCAATATTTTCTACGGGCAGTACAGCAACTATTTAAGCGTGCCAACGGACTGCCCCCAAAGGGACGAGCGTCTCGGCTGGTCCGCCGACACGCAGGTTTTCTCCACGGCGGCCATGTATAATGCGGATTCCTATGCCTTCCTTCGCAAGTGGATGCAGGACATGCGGGACAACCAGCTTGAAAACGGAGCCTACCCCAGCATCGCCCCCTACGGCATATTCGACAGCCACGGGCAGCTGGGCTGGGCGGACGCGGGGATTATAGTGCCTTATAACCTCTATAAAATATACGGCGATATTGCGATAATTGAAGAAAATTATGAATCTATGAAGAGGTTCATGGATGTATATATGGCGTCCACCGATAAAAACGGCGGCGGCCACGCCTTCGGCGACTGGCTGGCATATGAGAGCAACGACGACGACATAAAACGGCTCATCGGCATAGCCTATTACGCCTGGGATGCAATGATGATGGCCAAAATGGCGGAAATCATTGGCGAGGACGCCGACGCGGCGCGGTACGCGGGGATATATGACACACAAAAAGAATATTTTACCTCCCAATATGTGAATGCCGACGGGACGCTGAAAAGAACGGAACAAACGGCCTGCCTTATGGCATTATATGTGAATTTACTGCCCTCGGAAGGCTCAAAAGACATCGTAAAAGCGACCCTCGTGGAGAATATCAGGAGAAACGGGAACAAGCTCCAGACGGGGTTCTTGGGCACGGCCATAATCCTCGACGTTTTGACCGATATCGGCGAATATGACCTTGCTTACGCCCTGTTATTGCAGCACGACGAGCCTTCATGGCTCTACAGCGTTGACCAGGGCGCGACGACCATATGGGAACGCTGGAACTCCTATACCATCGAAAAGGGCTTCGGCGACCCCGGCATGAACTCCTTCAACCATTACGCCTACGGCTCCGTCGCGGCGTGGATGTACCGCTGCATGGCGGGGATAAACTACGACATCGACAACCCCGGATTCAAAGAGTTTGCATTAAAACCCGTTTTCAACAAGGCGTTTGAATTTGTGAACTGCTCATTCGACTCCCCCTACGGCAAAATCGTGAGCAACTGGGCTTATGACGGGGACAAATTGAGCTATGAGGCCGCAATCCCCGCGAATACAAAGGCGGCAATTTATATCCCGGTTTGTGAAATCGCGGACGTAAAAGTGAACGGGGTTGCGGCGGGCAGCCTCCCGGCAGGGGGCGTTGAATATCAAGGCATAATTGACGGGCGTCATGTGTTCGCGGCGGGAAGCGGAACATATGCTTTCGATTAAAGTCTATCAAAGATAGAGCAAACCTGCCATACCAATTTTGAAAAAAATTATTAAAAATAAAATCAAAAGAAAGGATGATAATATGTCATCAAAGGTAAGACTGGGGATCATAGGCATCGGGAACATGGGCTCGGGGCATTTCAACCACTGGGCCGAGGGGGCAATGCCCGAATTCGAGGTTACGGCGGTCGCGGATATCAACCCCGACAGGCTTGAATGGGCGCAGGACCAGGTTGACGGCATGGCGGTGTTCGACAGCGGGTCGGCACTTATGGACAGCGGCCTTGTGGACGCCATTTTAATCGCGACGCCCCACTATTTCCATCCGCCGCTTGCTATTGAGGCTCTGAAAAAGGGGCTTCACGTTATGTCGGAAAAACCCGCGGGAGTTTACACCAAGCAGGTGCGCGAGCTTAACGAAATCGCGGCGAAAAGCGACAAGACCTTCGCAATCATGTTCAACCAAAGGACTAACTGCATATACCGCAAGGTAAAAGAGCTTGTCAGCAGCGGCGCATACGGCGAGATCAAGCGCGTGAACTGGATCATAACCGACTGGTACCGCACCCAGAGCTATTACGATTCGGGCGGATGGCGCGCCACATGGTCCGGCGAGGGCGGCGGCGTCATGCTCAACCAGAACCCTCACCAGCTTGACCTTTGGCAGTGGATATGCGGTATGCCGTCAAAGGTGAAAGCGGTATGCCACGAGGGCAAATGGCACGATATCGAGGTCGAGGACGACGTGTCCATTTACGTCGAATATCCCAATGGCGCGACGGGCGTTTTCGTGTCCTCCACGGGCGACTACCCCGGCACCAACAGGCTGGAGATATCCCTTGACAAGGCGAAAATAATCGTTGACGACGACGAGGACGGCATAAAGCTGTTCGAGCTTGACCAAAGCACCGGCGAATACACAAAAGCGGCGAAACAGGGCTTCGGCAAAATCAAAGGCGAGTGGAAAACCGTCGAAACCGACGGCAAAAACCCGCAGCACGTGGGCGTTATGAACGCTTTCGCCGCCCATATCCTGCGCGGCGAGCCCCTTGTGGCGGACGGCAGCGAGGGCATAAACGGGCTGACGATTTCAAACGCCGTTTTCCTTTCCTCATGGCTTGACAAAGAGATTGCCCTGCCCCTTGACGAGGATCTGTTCCTCGCGGAGCTTAATAAAAAGATCGCCGGGTCGAAAAACAGCAAAGACGCGGCGGGCGCAGGGAAAGTTGAAGATTTGACGGGCTCTTATTAAAACTTTAGATTGCGGGTATAAAAAATACGCTCCGTTTTTAATGGGGCGTATTTATGCCACGCAAATTTATTGTATCTTTATCTTTATTACAATTTTCAAAACCTTTTCAGGCTCGCCTAATTGCAAGCAGGGCATATGCGCGTCGTCGGGGAAGAACAGCACAAAATAATCTTCAAACTGCTGAATTGCCAGCTTTGTCTCGCCGTTATAAAAGGCTATGTCCCCGCCTTTTGAAAATTCTTCGCTGACCTCTTTGTCCTTTATCTCGCAAAGGGGCGCCCAGTTCATCAATTCGCGGCCTTTTACCATAAGCTGGAGGTCTATGTATTGGCGGTGCGCCTCAAAAAACGCCCCTTCCTCGGGTTTTGTGACATAATCCTGTATCATGACGAAAACATTGCCGCCGTCGATCTCGTGCCGCCCCGCTTCAAGCTCTTTTCCCCGGACACTTTCAAGGTATTCTAAAGCCGTGTCCAAACCCTTCGCCAGGGGAAGGTACATTTTTAAATTTTCATATTTGTCAATAACCATTTTTTTAACCCTTTCTTGATTGCATTTTTATTTATATTAGCATATTTAACGATTGTTTTAATTCTCTATACTCAAATTAAATTTTTTTATAAAAAGGCTTGACAAATTATACTATGTAATGTATAATATTATGCGACAGGAGGTGTCGCATTGGATATTCAAATAAAAAAAGGCATTCTCGACGTCCTGGTGCTTACTATCCTCAACAGGGGCAATTCATACGGGTATAAAATCATACAGGATATAGCCGGGATCATCGAAATTTCCGAATCAACCCTTTACCCGATTTTAAAAAGGCTTGAAAACGGCAGCTGCCTCACGACGTATTCGGCGGAGCACAACGGGAGGCTGAGGAAATACTATTCAATAACGGAACTTGGGAAACGCAGGATACGGGAATTCCTGTCGGAGTTCCGCGAGGTTATGACTGTATACAATCTTATATTAAAGGAGAGTACCGGAGTATGACTATAGATTTATTCAAATCAGAATTGTCCGCGCTTTTATCGGGATTGCCCGCGGACGAAAGGGAAAAAGCCGTCAGCTTTTATACGGAATGCATCGAGGACGGCGTTGAGAGCGGAAAAAGCGAGGAGGAAGCGGTATTCGCCCTCGGCAACGTGCGTGACATAGCGCAGAAAATACTGGCGGAAACGCCGGGCGCCGGACGATACGGCTACGCGCCGCCGGGCGCTGCGCCGCCGCGTTATAATAACGGCAGCCCTCCGCCCTATACGGGTGTAAACGGCAATAACGCCGGTGCGAATGGCTCAAATACTTATAACACGGGCGCAAACGGCCCCGCCGGGACGTATTATCCGAACAGCGCCGCGAAACAGCGCCGGTCCGACAATAAAACTTTGTGGATAATATTGCTTATTGTCGGCAGCCCCTTATGGCTTTCTTTGGGCATCGGCGGGTTGGCCGCCGTTTTCGGCCTTTTGGTCGGGGCGGGAGCCATATTGTTCTCATTTTTCGCTGTCGCGGTTTCGTTTATAATCTCGTTTTTCGGGATTCTTGTCTATTCCCTTATAACAATGGCGGCAAGCCCGGCAAGCTCGTTTTTCGCGATAGGGATAGGCCTGATTTTGCTGGGTTCGGGCATATTGATTCTTATCGGCAGCGTATCGCTGACAAAATTGGCGTATCAGGGGCTGTCTGCGGCCATAAAAGCCCTGAACGGCGCATTTTCTAACAGGAGGCAGTTTAAAAATTAATAATTTTTAAACCGGAAGTTTTGTCTTTAAATGTCATATTAACAAAACTTCCAACTATCATAAAGAGGAAGGTTATGTATATGAAAAAGCTGGCAATCATTTTTATAGCCATAGGGCTGATAATCGCGGGGATAGTCATGGCAACCGTTTCTTTTGCCGTGGCGGGCTTCGACGCGGCCATTTTAAACGCGCCTTATTTCAGCCGGAACGGTTGGAACGGCTCGTTTGCCGATATTTTTGACTGGGACGGTATCTGGGATATACCGGACATCCCGGATATTCCCGATATACCGGACCCGCCCGACCCGCCGGACGCCAACGGCCGTCCTTCCCGTTACAATTATTCTTATTCGGTACGCGAGCATACGGCGAATGCCGATGATGTCAAAAAAATAATCGTCACCGAGCGCGAAGCCGCGATTTATATAAGGCCGGGCGACGACGGCGCAATTAAATTCAAATATATGGAATACAGCGAGGACAGATATTCCGTTACGGAGGAAAACGGCGTCCTGACCGCGCGGAACAACAGGCAGGCGGCAATTAATTTCAACATATTGGGCGGCATTTTCAGAAGCGTAAACGCGTCAAATAAAAAAACCGTTCTGGAGCTTCCCGCATCTTTTGACGGCGAGATTGAGATAATCACGACCAATTCCATGATAGAAGCGTCGGACTTCAGCGAAATAAACAATTTTAAACTGAACACCACAAACGCCTATATCAACATAAAAAACATAAAAGCGGGCGGCAGGATAGACTGCGAAACCACAAACGGGCTTATTAAGCTTCAAAACTGCGGCGCGCCTTATATTGCCGCGTTGTCGAAAAATGCCAAGCTGGAGCTTTACGATACGGCCGCGGAAGCAAATCTCGAATGCGAAACCACCAACGGGCTTGTAAGCCTTACGGGCTGCTTTGCCCCTAACGTATACGTAACGTCCAAGAATGCGAAAATAGAGCTTTCGGGCACTGACGCGGAAAAAGAGTTTAGAATCAGCACCACAAACGGCCTTGTGGATTTCGGCAGCCTGTCCAGCGAATCCATAATAATAAGGACGACCAACTCCAAGGTGCGCGGGAGCATAAACGGCAGCTATAACGATTATTCCGTGCGGTCAAAGACCTCGAATGCGAAATCGTCGCTGAAGGACAAGGCGGACGGTTATAAATCCCTTGATATTACCACGACCAACGGGATAATAGACGTTTCTTTTCTTAAGTAAATGCATACTAAATAAATCTGCCGGGGGAGAAATTGATTCCTCCGGCAAATTTATTTTCATTTTTTTATTCGTTTATTAAGTCAATAATCCAATTTATCCAACTTTGGGGGTTGATTTCGGTATTTTCAGTGCTGCCTTGAACAGATCCCCGTCGATTTTTATTGTCAATTCCCCGTTCTGGCAGAGCATAAGCGATTTCGCGATGTCAAGCCCCAGCCCGCTGCCCTCGCTGTGGCGGGAGCTGTCGCCGCGCTTGAACCGCTCCGTTATCTCGTCCTCGGGGATGTTCAGCTCCTGCGCCGAGATGTTTTTGACCTCTATATTGACGCTTCTTTCATCCCCGAATACATTTATATATACCCTTGAGCCCGTAAGCGAATATTTGAACACGTTTGAAAGCAGGTTTTCAAATACCCTCCACAGCAGCCTGCCGTCAGCGCGGGCCGTCAGCTTTTTATTCGGGATGCTGACCTTGAAGTCAAGGGACGAGGCCTTTATTTTGTCGTCCAGCTCCCCCAGCCCCTGGGTGACAAGGGCGTTTATGTCCACATCCTCGAAATTGACCGCGATGTTGCCGCTGGAGGCCTTCGCCGCATCAAAAAGGTCGTCGGTCAGGGTTTTCAGCCTGCCCGCTTTCGAAGATATCACATTTATATATTTCCTCGCGGCCTCGTTTTCCACGTCCTCGTTTTTCAGCAGGTCGGCGTAGGTGATTATGGACGTGAGCGGCGTTTTTATGTCGTGGGACACGTTTACGATAAGCTCCGTTTTCAGCCGCTCGCTTTTCAGGCGGCGCTCGACTTCCGTGCCTAGCCCTGCGGAAATATCGTTGATGTCAGCCGCCAAAAGGGCGAATTCGCCGCTCCCTTTGACCTCGATTTTTTCATAAACGCCGCTTTTTATGGATTTTACCCCGTTTTTCACGGCGGCGTATTTCATGATTTGCCTATAAGCGAAAATAAGAGCCGGCGGGAGGGTGATGACGAACGCAAACGGAACGGCGGTCAGCAAGCCCAAAACCGCGATGATAACGAAAGTCTTTACCATAGGCGACCCGGCTTCATACAGCTTTTTTACCGGTTTGAAAATAAACCTGCTTAAAAACCTGCAAATGCCGCGAAGCAAAATAAAGACGGCCGTATTTTTCAATAAAGCGCGGCTTTTGACCTGCCTTGCGATAACCAGCAGCAGGGAAACGGCAAGCAGGACGGAAAGCCCATAAAGGGCATACGTGAATTTCCTGTAAAACCATTCGTCAAACAGCGCATAGCCGGTGTAGAATACCGCGAAACCCGATAAAACAAGCAATGCCGCGATGGCTTCGCTGTATATTTTATCAATAAAAACATGGTGGATGCCATGCGGGTCTTTCGATTTTTTGCCCGCCGCGAAAACAAGGTAGGCCAAAGCGAGCAAAAATACGGCCGCGCAAACCGCGCATTTTATAATACAATCGGTTACGTATATTTTTACCGCTTCAAATTCGCTGCTTTGGCTTTCGATATATTTTTCATCAAAGGCGAACGCGCCCTGCGAGACAACCGTTTTTTGATCATTTGCGTATGAGGTGCAGGCATAAGCGTATTTCCCGCCCGCTATTTCGTTAAAATCGCCCGTTGATAATATTTCACCGTCAGTATAAATGTAATATTTTATATTTTTATTATTTTCAATCGCGGAAACGGCGGCGCGGAAATCCGTTAAGTGCCTTTGAACCGCCACGGCTTTTATATTTGCGATCTCATCTTTTTGCTCAGCCTGAAACCGTTCCCATGGCGGTCTGCCCGAAGAGTAGTAAGGCTCAGAATATTCCATATAATATTCAGTTTCATAATCATAAAAATAATACGATGTATGATCTACTTCCGTTCGATGTATTCTTTCTAAATAATTATCATACAGCATTTGAATTTCGAGGTTGATGTCCTCTTGCGAAACAGTGTTTCCGGCCAATATGTTTTGCTCGCTTCCGTAATTGACGACCGTGTCAATATTCCTCACCAGGCCGTCAAACATCCAATAATACTGCCGCGTTTCCTCATAATGCGTTTCTGAAAATAAATCATTCAGATAAAATTGATTCGCAAAAGGGTTTTCCGGCGCTATTAATGTCTTTATCGCATAAAACGCCGACGCGGCAATCAAAATAAATGCCGCTGCCTTAAATATAATGTTATATCTTTTCAATTTTCTGCCCTCCGTCCTCTCGGTTCCGTCATCTGTTTTCAATTTTGTATCCAATGCCCCACACCACCTTTAAATATTTTGGTTCTTTAGGATTGATTTCGATTTTTTCCCTGATGTTCCTGATATGAACGGCCACGGTGTTGTCTGAATTATAGGCCATCTCGTTCCAGACGGTTTCGTAAATTTCGTCGATGGAAAACACCCTGCCTTTGTTTTGAATGAGCAGGAGCAGTATTTTATACTGCACCGGGGTGAGTTTTATGTCCTCGCCGTCCACCGCCACCGTTTTCTGCCTGTCGTCAACCGTCAGGCCCCCGGATTTGTAGACGCCGGATTTTATGTCCGCGCCGCCCAGCTCCGTATAGCGCCTAAGCTGGGATTTAACCCGCGCTATAAGCTCCAGCGGGTTGAACGGCTTTGTGATATAATCATCCGCACCCAGCGTCAAGCCGGTTATCTTGTCCGTGTCCTCTGATTTCGCCGACAGCATTATTACGGGGATGTTTTTTTGCTCGCGGATTTTAAGCATTGCTGAAATCCCGTCCATCTGCGGCATCATGATATCCATTATAACAAGATGGATATCGCCGGTTTGTATTGCTTCAACCGCTTCCCGCCCGTTGAAGGCTTTGAACGTCCCCAGCCCTTCGGCCTTTAAATAGATTTCAATGGCCTCGACTATCTCCCTGTCGTCGTCGCAGATCAATATGTTCATGGAAAATCATCCCCGTATTTTTTTAGCATAATTATAACACACCTTTTTATTCTTTTGATATAGTATAACATTAATTTCTTAAAACGAAGAGAGGAAAAATCTTAAAATTTTCTGAAGATTTAATATTGCGCCGGTTATAATTTATTGGTATAATAAAAAACAGAACTATACGAAAGGTAAGGATCACAATGTCAAAATATATTTTGTCAATCGACCAGGGGACAACAAGCTCGCGGACCATAATTTTCAATAAAAAGGGCGGGATCGTCTCAAAAGCCCAGTTCGAGTTCCCGCAGATATACCCGAAATCCGGGTGGGTGGAGCACGACCCTGAGGAGATTTGGAAAAGCTCCGTGCGCTCCGTTGCGGAGGCTCTTATAGACGGGGATGTTGAAGCGAAAGACATCGCGGCCATAGGGATTACAAACCAGCGGGAGACCACGGTGCTTTGGGACAAAATTACGGGCAGGCCCGTTTACAACGCCATAGTCTGGCAGTGCAGGAGGACTGCGCCCTACTGCGAAAAATTGAAGGAGGAAGGCTTGGGCGGCTATATAAAGGAGCGCACGGGCCTTGTTATCGACGCTTATTTTTCCGGCACGAAAATCAAATGGATATTGGACAACGCCCCCGGCGCGAAAGAGCTTGCCGACGAGGGGCGGCTCCTGTTCGGCACGGTCGAAACATGGCTAATTTGGAACCTCACGGGCGGCAAAGCCCATGTGACGGAGTATTCCAACGCCTCCCGCACGATGCTTTTCGACGTGCGGAAGCTTTGTTTTGACGAGTTTTTATGCGAAAAGCTGGGCGTCCCCATGTCCGTATTGCCGGAAGCGGTACAGTCAAGCGAGGTTTACGGACATGTGGCCGAAGGCATCCCCGGCATAGAGGCCCTCGCGGGCATACCAATAAGCGGCGCGATAGGCGACCAGCAGGCGTCCCTTTTCGGGCAGGCCTGTTTTACGCCGGGACAGGCGAAAAACACCTACGGCACGGGCTGTTTTCTGCTTATGAACACAGGGGAGGCCTGCGCGGTCTCGGAAAACAACCTTTTGACAGGGGTGGCGTGGGGCTTGGACGGAAAGGTGGTTTATTCAATCGAGGGCAGCGCCTTCAACGCCGGTTCCGTCATAAAGTGGCTCAGGGACGAGCTTGGGCTGATAAAAACCGCGCGGGAATGCGATATCCTTGCGGAAAGCGTGCCGGACGCGGGCGGCGTATATCTCGTGCCCGCTTTTACGGGGCTTGGCGCGCCTTACTGGGATATGTACGCAAGAGGCTGCATGGTTGGACTGACGCGGGGCGCGGGCAAGGCGCATATAGCGCGGGCGGTCATCGAGGGCATAGCTTACCAAATGACGGATCTGCTTGAAGCGATGCGAAACGACGCGAAAATAGATATAACGGAGCTTCGCGTGGACGGCGGGGCGGCCGTCAGCGACATCATGATGCAGATACAGGCGGATATGACGGGTTTAAAGGTAAACAGGCCGCAGGTTATAGAAACCACGGCCTTGGGGGCGGCGTATCTCGCGGGGCTGGCGGTAGGGTTTTGGAAAGACGTTTCCGAAATTGAAAATATCCGCGAAGTGGAACGCATATTTTACCCTAAAATGGATGCGGAAACCCGCGAAAGAAAGTATAACGGCTGGAAACGGGCCGTGGAGAGGGCGAAGGGCTGGGAAATTGAGGGTTGAGGAGTTAGAATGCAGGAGGTAGAGTTTTTTAATAGTCTGTTATCACTTTGCGACCCCTGTTTTTCCATTTATAAAAAAATTAAAATATTAGGAGGATTAGTTTATGCTTGATAAGAAATATATCCGCAACGTCCCGTTGCCTGAAGGGTTGACATATGGTGCCATATTTGATGCGTTGAAAAATACGCAAGACTTTTTCACAATGATTCGAACATCAGCAAAAATAGTATTAAGCTCCATTATTCAAACCAATAATTTTAGCGGTGCCGTATCCAATGTTTTTACTAAAAAAATAGATGAAATAAGTCCATATAAATCGTTTCACGACCAACGTTATCCGGACTTGAAAAACCCCAATAATAATATAGGGCTTGAGGTAAAAGCATCAAACAAGCCGATGAAAGGCGGTGAAGGACATAATGGACATAGCGGATGGCATATTATTATTTGCTATGAGTTGCTTGAAAATGGCGATATTGAATTTACACAAGCGGAATTAGCAAACTTGATTGGTTACGAAAAAGGAGAATTGTCTGATTGGAAATATCAAGGAAGTCAACGCAACATAAATAATTCACAAAGGACGGAAACATATATTACAACAAGAATTGGAACAGCTAAATTAAGGGATGGGACGGTCTACTTGAATGATGATAAAGTTGAAATATCAAATCGTTTGCAAAGTAGCAGAGAGAGTTTGATTAATATTCACCCAATCCCTAAATATTCGCCATTTTCAAAATAATTTTTGTTGCGGATGCAGATTTGTTAAAAGCGGTATGGCTGAAAGCCCGCATTCATAATATTCTTTATTAACTTCTGTTCCTATTGAAACAATGCCCAAACTTTCCGCAGCAGCTAATGTAGAGCCGCCGCCTGCAAACGGGTCGTATATTATACCTTTTCCAATCGGTAAAGACGCATATACTATTTTACGCAAGAAGTTTTGTGGTTTTAGGCTTGGATGGTTGCAAATTTTGCGTTCTTCCTGCGAAGTTTTTTCACTTTTAATTAAGTCTGTCATAGGCGATCCGGTTACGTCCCGCCGTAACGCTCCGGCATACCAACGCCGCAAATTTTCTGCCACTGTTTTTTCTGAAATTGGTTTTCGATACAAACCCCAAGGCTCCCACAAGCCCCGGGGAATAACAGAAACATACGGAAATTCCTCTTCTGCCCCTTTTGGCCTATCGCCTCCTCGCAGTGTGCAAACAGTTCTGATAATTTCTCCTCTGCGTTCGAATCCGGCATCGCGCATTGCTAAACTGAGGATATCCGACAATAAAGGGGTTGAAGCAATAAATATATGCCCTCCGGGAACTAAAATTTTATTTGCCAGCAAGCCCCATTTGAAAAAGAAATTATAAACATTTTCCCTTTCTTTAGGATCATCGTTAATTACAGAAAAGCGCGGCACAGGCTTACGCACATGACC
>WREG01000023.1 GCA_009779455.1 Oscillospiraceae bacterium | reverse complement strand
GGGGTTGAACAGCACGGCCACGATGGGTTTTGAACCGATATGGAAGCTGTAGCCGCGTTTGCTTTCCGCGAATTCGATATATTCTTTGATATTTTGATAGCCGGGGCCGTAGTAGTAATACAGAAACTCATCCGTGAGCTTTTCAAGGTCGCAATAAGGATTCCACAGCAGCTTGCCGATCATATAAGCCCGCAGCTCACCGAATTCGCCGCTCAGGCTCATTGAATTACCCTGCGCGAAATAGCCGCTCGCGCCGTTTTCAAAAAATGTCTGTACATTCGCCTGCATAATACGAAGATCCGGGAACGGGGTCAGATAATGGCCGAAATTTGTCGTGTAATCCCAAACGATAAGGTTCGGGCAATACCCTGCCCATATCTTTATATCCTCACAAAACCCCGGAGCGCTTATTTGATAAGGCTCGCTGTGGTTGTTGTCAATCGAGCAGAGTTGTATCGCCACATTATCCGCCGGACGGACATTTTTCGGCGGCTTTACCGTATACTGATAGGCGAAGGTATGTATAAAAATATCAGGGTTCAACGTTTTCGCGTAATCCGCTACCTTGTTCACAAAGGCTATAAGCGAACCGGCGGGGCTTCCCTCCGCCGCATCGACGGCCGCGCACTGTGTACAACGGCAGTAGTCCTGATTGTCATTTTGGGAAACGGATAAATATTTAGCGTTGGGGTATTGAGCGATCCAATCGGCGATATAGGCTTTTGTCAATTCAAACACGTCCGGGTTTGAAAGACAGTTTTGCCCGCGCATACGCTGACCTCTCGCGTTCAACGCGAAATATTCGGGGTTGCTCTCAAAATATTGCTCCGCAGGAACAAAAAACCTGAAAGTATGCCCCGCGTCAATGCCGCCGAATATCAATAAGTCCGTATAGCTTTCGTCCATAGTGCCGTGGACAGGAGTCATTGTGGCGTTAAATTTCATCTGCGCGCGCCAATGCGGGTCCTGCGCTTTATGCCAAGAGGTATGGCGGAACGAAAAAGCCGGAATCTGCGTCACATCCGTATCGGCGGGAAGCGCGGCAACGTCAAGCGCCGGGACAACCTTCAGCTCCGGCGTGAACCAGCGGCAGCCCAGATAATCTTCAAGGAAAGCATATACGCCGAAGAGTGTGCCGCGCGTTTCGCCGCCCGCAATCAGCAGCGTTTCTCCGGACACGGTGATGCGGAAACCGTCCTCGCCGAGTGCGGTCCGATCCGCCAGTGCGTCAACGGCGCGGCCGGTTTTCCCGACGACTATCTCCCGCTCCGCAGCAGGCTGCGCGTCCGTGGCAATGGGCAACGTCACGCCTGTGATTTGCGCGAAATAGGCTTGCAATTCCTCCGTTGCGGTGACTTCCACGCGCAGGGCGTTTTCACCGCGCACGATGCGGTAATCGCTCAAGCCGTTCGCCGCCAGCGTCAGCAGCTGTGTGCCGTCTTCATAGACCGGCACGGTACTCATATCCTCCGTTGCGGCAGGCAAACCGTTGTAGTCCGGCATCAAGCCGGGGAAAAGCGCCAGCAGCGCCGAAATGATCACGGCGATCACGGATTTTGCCGATTGGCAGATTTCATAAAAAATGTTCATATTGCAGCCTCCTATATTTTGATAACTGTAGTATAGGGGGCATTTTCCCGCCCCTTGTTCTTTATTGTTGATAACAATGCGCTTGATAGAGCCATTTTAACATAACCTGAGAGATAAGTCAATAAAATCAATTTAATTTGCGGTCTTTTATGAAAATAAATATAAAGCAAATGTAAATATCATAACAGGCGAATATAAAGCTCATGATATTCGGATGAGAGTTTTGTTTGATACAATTAATATAAAAGAACAGGCGGAGGTGAATATGAGTTTCTCAAAAAAGGCGCTTATCGCCTGTGTAGTTCTATTTATATGCCTAGCGTACACCGCTTACTCCCTTCCCCCGCCGCCGGGCCAAATGTATATGACGGCTTTTGAAGAAATTCGGACAAATCCGCCGCCTCAGGCAAGTCCCGGGGCCGTTATCGAAAAACAAACTGACGGGGAAACCGCCCGTCCGTCCCAAACGGCTTACGGCGCTGAAAATATAATACAAAACTACGGCAATACCGTCCCGAAGGAGAGTCTTTCAACCCATCAAACGTCGGCAGAGCCGGCTGCGGCCCTGTCGAATATTGCCGATATTGAAACCGTCGGCGCGGACCAAAAAGAAAACCCTTCTTTCGCGGATGCGGCGCAATGCCTTGAGGCGCTTACGGAAGCGGTTAACAGGACAAGGGCGTTCAAAGGCGGGCTGTCCGTCAGCCGCGCTGAAACGTTTGAATCAAATGTTGCCGAATGCACAGGCGGGCCGCTGGCTTCAGGCGTCATAAACAGTCTTGTCGGCAAAGTCGTTAAGCCTAAAAATGAAACATTGTCATTTAACGGGGGACTGGCCGTTGACGGGGAGGGAAAAACCATACCGCTCCTTCTTCCGCAAAACGGGCCGTTCAGCCTTAAAGCAAACGGGGTTTCCTCGATAAGGGCCGAAGAAAACGGCGGCGGGTTAACGGTTTATCTTCAATTAATACCCGAAACCTGCGGCTTGAATGAAATACCCGAGCATAACGCGTCCGCTATGGGTTTTTTAAACACCGGCAATTTGGACATCAGCTTCCTGACGGTCACTTCGGCGAAAATCGTTTATACGGGTTCAGCTATCACAGCAAACATAAACGGCGTCGGAATGATAACAAGCGTCACGTATACTATGCCCATGCATATAGAGGGGGTGGCGAAGGCGATGGGCATAAAGGGCAGCGCTGTGATAGACGGATGCAAAACGGAAAAATGGGAAATATCAGCAATCAGCGAATAGGAGCCGGAAAATATATAATTTTAAAAGAAAAGGAAGGTATTTCAATGAATTTAACATCAACCGCAAATGCGAAAGCCGGGAATTTTATGTTCCGCCGGGGCGTGAATTTTTTGCGCGAGGACTTTGTCGGCAACGCGTTGACGCTTCTCGGAAATTTCGAGGAAGCGGCCGAGGCCGACGAGACTGTCAATAAACTTGTTCAGGGGTTGAAAAAGGGCTTTTCGAAGCCTGACAACCCGTGGATAGCTTTTTTTGAGAGGGTAGTCAGGGATACGGATATCGACATTATGGAAAAATTAATAGCGCCTGTTAAAAACGTATTGTTCGACTCGTTTGAAACACGGAAAAAAGCCATGAAAGAACATGACTGCAACGTCCCCTGGACGGTTCTTATAGACCCTACGGCGGCCTGCAACCTGAAGTGCGAGGGCTGCTGGTCCGCGGAATACAGCAAGGCTCATCAGCTGTCATATGACGACCTGAACAAAATTATCAAAGAGGGCAGGGAACTCGGCGTATATTTCTATCTTTACACCGGGGGCGAGCCGTTAATGAGGAAAGACGACCTCATCCGCATATGCGGGGAAAACCCTGACTGCCTGTTCCTCGCGTTTACAAACGGAACGCTCTGCGACGACGCCTTCGCGGACGAGCTTGTGCGCGTAGGCAATATGTTTGTCACTTTTTCGATAGAGGGCAACGAGGAAACGACCGATGCGCGCCGGGGCAAAGGCGTTTATAAAACTGTGCTTGCGGCTATGGCCCGCCTGAAAGCGCGGGGTTTGCCTTTCGGGACATCGATCTGCTACACGAAAGAAAACGTCGATGTCATAGCAACCGACGAATACGCGGATTTTCTTATCGATCAGGGCGTTATTTTCTCATGGTTCTTTACATATGTCCCCGTAGGGGCGGGTGCCCCTGCAAACTTGATGGTGACTGCGGAGCAGCGCGAAAAAATGTACGATCAGGTGCGTAAATGGCGGCGTGAAAAGCCCTTTTTCCCCATAGATTTCTTTAATGACGGCGAATTTGTACACGGATGCGTCGCGGCGGGCAAGCAGTATTTTCACATAAGCTCAAACGGCGACTGCGAACCCTGCGTATTCGCCCATTATTCCAATGTGAACATTAAGGAAGCTTCTTTTATTGACGCCCTGCAAAGCCCCGTGTTTAAGGCCTATAGGAATCGTCAGCCCTTTACTGACAACCATTTGCGCCCATGCCCCGTATTGGACAGCCCCGGCGCGCTGAAAAAGGTCGTTGAGTTGAGCGGGGCGAAATCCACGGATTTGGCGAATCCCGAGACGGCGGAAGATATTTTCAATAAAAGTGTTGACGTGGCCAAAAAATGGAAGGAAACCGCGGACAGGATGACCGATAAATACGGCCAGCTTCAAAGAAGCTCGCGGAGCATTGAGATGTATGCGGATTTCGAGGCGGGCCGCGTCAGGGATTTCGAAGAATTTGAATAGAACTTTCGGTTCATTAAAAACAAGCATAAGCTCACGGAAAGGATAAAAATTTAATAATGAAGATCGCAGATACGCGTGTTTTCGGTATGCGCGAAAGAATCATCGCCAATATGACCTCAGAATCATGGGAAACAGTGCCACATGCCGCCTATTCATATGATGCGGACGTAACGGGTTTGCTGGCTGAACTGAAAAACATTAATATGGGAAGAGAATGTGATATAAAAATCAGCGTAAACACCCTTATGCTCAAAATCGTTTGCGAGGGCCTGAAGGCGGCGCCCGCCATGAACGGCCACATAGATTTTAGGCGGAAGCTTGTCAGCGGCAGGATAGATCTATTCGAAAACATAGATATAACCATGCCGATGCTTTGCGTCAAAGGTGAGATGATGACTGTAAACATGAAGGATTTCGGCAATAAAAACCTCGACGAAATGACCGCTTACATAAAAGACGTTGCCCGCCGTCTTGAAAACACGCATATCGACGCCGTGTTGTGCGATACAGGCATCAAATACACCGTGAACGCCGTTAAAAAGGGCCGGCTTCTGACGGCCGGCCCCAAGCTTCTCGTATGCGTCGCCAAAAAATATTTTGATAAGAATTTAAAAGGGCAGGCGAGAAAAGATTATTTTGGAATACCCGAGCAAGACAGGCTTACCAAAAAAGATATAGAGCAGGGTACCGTGACGGTATCAAACATAGGTTCCCTTTGGCCGAACCATCACGGCCGGGCCACCCTTATCGACATTATCCCGCCGCAGGTCTGCGCCATTGCCATAGGGGCGGCTGAAAAAAGGCCGTTCGTTGTTGCAAACGCGTCAGGCAACGATGAAATAGCGATAAGGAGAATAATATCGCTGGGCATCGCGATAGACCACCGTGCCATGGATTTTGACAAAGTCATACCTTTTATGAAAAGGATAGATGAAATCTGCGCCGAGCCCCGGGTTGTCCGCGAATGGACGGATCATTGCCCCGAAGGAAAAAATTAGAGGCGAACGGAAAATCCGGGGTGTCATATTGCTCTTCGGCAGCGTTTCCCGGCGTGAACCCGTTTTCAATATCCGTTGGCCTGCCGATGTTTTTCTAACAAAATCATTTTAGACATATTTCTTGAAATATCATTTTTTCTATAATCGCTTATTTCTTCATCAGGTAATAAATAATAAGAATTATCACCTTTTAATTTTAAAAATTCTTCCATATGCTCGTAAAATTTATCAAATGCCTCTTCATCTGATTTGGAATTTGATATGATTATGCTAGACCAATGTTTATTTTCTGAAACATTATATAAATCAGCAATATAGACTAAAAAATCCATCCCCAGATATTCAGGATGGACGCCATCCCGGTCACATATGCATTCTATATACCCATTTATAAAATCTAATAAACGTCTAAGCGATTTGCATCCAAAAAACATTCCATATTTTTTTCTAATTTCTTGTAATAGTAAATATAAATTTTTGTCCATAATTAAGCTCCCCGTCATCTGTGTACCGTAGGGTTGGCATTGTAGGCGTCTATGTTTTTGCCGCTCCATTCCCGGTTGCCTGAGGAAGCGAAGGGGAAATCCGGGGTGTCCGTCCTGACCGTTGCAATTTCAAAGTCCGTGAACTTCACGAGCCTCATGTCTGGCACGCAGGAGTTTACAAATAAGCCGACATACTGCTCTTCGGCGGCGTTTTCCAGTGTGAACCCGCCCTGGCGTATCCACGTGTTCCCGTCATCCTTGCTGTAGGAGCATTCAAAATGCCTGCCGCGCTTTTCGACGCGGAACAGGTACGGCGCTTCGGGGCCGTCAACGGCAAGGACGGGCGGGTTGTCCCCGTCGGGCGTCCCGTAGTGCTTGACGAAAAATCCCCGCGAGGACATCGCGCCCGAATAAATAAGCCCGCCCGCGTCTACCCACGGTTTATCCGGGCTGTTTTTGACGACGATGCCGTGGGACGCGTATGGCGTGGTATATTCCTCATATTCGACGCGTACAACCGCGTCAAAATCGCCGGAAACCCTGTGACGTCCAAACAGGATGCCGTAGCGCATCTGGTTGGAGACGTCGTTCGGGTATTGGTGCTGGCTGCCGGCGGCGCGGATATACAGATTACCGCCCGCCGCGCCGAACTCCGCGACGCAACCCCGCCACATTATCCATTTGTTTTCATCAGGTTTCGAGACGATATCAAGCTCGACGAGGCCGCTTTGCCCTATGCGTGCATAGTGGCTGCCCGGCGAAGTGGGTTTAAGGCGGAATGACACGTTTTTTTCTTCTCCGGCGCGTAGTATCACCGCTTGATTTTCGATTATTTCGCCGTTTAAATAACAAGGCGCTGTTTGCGTGTCGGCAACGGAGCCTTCATTTTTTATTTTGCATGAAACCGTGAATTCTTCTTCGGGATTGCCGGATTTTATCATCATTTTGTCGGTTTTTATCGCGCCGAATACAAAATTTGCCTGTTCAGAACCGCTTATTTTAACCGGGCAGGCTACGCCGCCGACCATGATTTCCGTTGCCGCCGCGTCGTAGGCCGTGAACGGGGCGTGAAACACGCCGGACGCGCCCGCGTCCAAATAGCAGACCGCGCTGCCGCGCAGCAGGCCGTTTTCCGTCACTTTGCAAATGAAGGAGCCGCAGACGCCGCTGTTTTTAAGCGTCACAAGCGCTTCGGCTTCTTCCCCGGAACGCAGCAAAGGCGGCAATTTTATATCCATGATTTCAAACTCCGGCGAGCTTGCTGTTTCAGAGGGGGGCGCGGAATCAAAGCTTGTCGCCCATGACGACGGGGTTTCGCCCATAATAAGCTCCAGTTTCCCTCCCGCCATTATTTCGGCGTGTAAAAGATATGATTTATCATGCGCCTCGCCGTTAAGCTTCGCGCTTTGGATATATATATTTTTTTCGGAATTATTAATCGCTTCCACTGTGAAGGCCTTCCCGCCGGGGAGGCGCAGCGTCCATTCCTCAAATGCCGGGGACGTCAGCGTGTAGCAGGGGCGTCCGGGGCAGGAGGGGAACAGCCCCATCGCGATAAACGCGAACCACGAGGACATCGCGCCTGAATCATCCTCCCCGTATAGCCCGCCGGGGCTGAGATTGTGGACCGTGGGCATATACCTGCGGCAGACCTCCATAGTTTTATGCGGTACGCGGGCGAAATTGTAGATAAACGGGATGTGGAAGGCGGTTTCGTTTATGTGGTTGAAACGGTTGTTGGAAAACGTCCCGTCGATATGTTCGGCCATGCGCTCGTCCCCGCCCATCAGGTTGATTATGCCCTGTATGTCGTGCGGCACGAGGGTTGTATATTCCCAGGGCGAGCATTCGCAGAAGCCGCGCTTGTGCGAGTCGTTGGGGTTGAACGGTTCCGTAAATTCGCCTTCGGCATTTTTGCGGCGTACGAACCCGGTCTGCGGGTCGAAAACATTTTTATAATTTTTGGAACGCGCCGAAAGGAATTCATATGCTTCCGTGTCGCCCAGGTATTTCGCCATTTCGGCGGTACACCAGTCGTCATAGGTAAGCTCAAGGGTGTATGAAACGGAATGGTCGTCCTCGTCGCTGCCGTCGCCCGCCATGTAGCCCTGTTCGGCATAATCCTTCGGGACGCCCTCCGAACCGATATCTATCCTTGTCGTGGCTTCCTTCATGGCCTGAAAAGCCGTCTTATAATCGAAATTACGGCGGCCTTTCGCGTAAGCTTCGGTAAAAACCGACGCGGCGTGATGGCCGATCATGCACGGGACGAGGCCGAGGCAGGGCGCGGGCGACATAGGCAGCTTGCCCGCCACGATGTAGTTTTCCAAAACCGACCACGCCACGTCGTCCTGCCGCTCCGGGTCAATCAGATGGTGGAGCGCGTGGGTGGAGCGGAAGGTGTCCCATATGGCCCAGATGTCGCTGTAGTATGTGCGGCCTTCCGCATTGCGGACGCCGGATTTGCCGTCGGCGCCCATGAAAAACTTCCCGTCCTCGGTATAATCAACGGGGACGTTCAGGCTGCGGTACAGGTCGCTGTAAAAAATACGTTCGACGGTCCCGTCATATGTCTTTATGTCAATGACGGAGAGCGCTTCGTCCCACTGCCTTTTGCAGTCCTCCACAATTCCGTCGAAGTCCCACGCGGGAATCTGATTGTTGAGGTTGGCGGCCGCCTGCTCCGCGCTTATATACGATATGCCCGTTTTGAAATATACGGTTTCATTTTCGGCTGTCGAAAACTCCGTCGAAGCGCCCATGCGCGTGCCTGAAGCCGATTCCGCGCCGGGGGATTCCTTCCCCTCCCGCCAATATACGACGCGTTCAAAAGGCTTTGAGGCGCGGATGCAAAAGAACAGCTTTATCTGAGGCGAACCCCTGCGGAGGATGGGATAAATGCCGTAACCCCGCAGCTCGGCCGGGCCGGTCTGCTCAATAAAGCCGTCCTCGGCCAGATATTGCGCCAAAAGCGTGTGCGAAACGTCGATATAAAGCCGTGAAACGCTGTTTTTCGGATATGTACAACGGAAAACAGAGCAGTTTTTCGTTGCGGCGAGTTCGGTTTTTATGTTATACCTAAGCAAATCGACGCCGTAATAGCCTACGGACGCACGTTCTTTTTTGTGAGAAAATTTGGAGCAGTATTCCCGCTCATTCGGGGTGAATTCGCCCGTCGCGGGCATGAGCATCAGATAGCCGCGGCTGCCGCTGCCGCCGATGCCCTCGATATGCGTGTGGCCGAAACCGAGGGTGACGTCGTCGTCATAGTCGTACCCTGCGTTGGGCAGCGAATATGTCTGCGGGGCGAGTTTGACCATTCCGTGCGGGACTTGCGGGCCGACGACGGCCTTGCCCGAACCCGCCGTCCCCATAAAAACGTTTACCAAATCGCTTTTTCGCATAAATAATTTACACTCCTATCAAGTCTATTATTTAACCAAGGACGCTCAGGCCTTCCGCCGACGTTAACCACGCCGCCAAAACGGTGAACACGGCGATACATGCAAAGAACCATGCGTGCGTCGTGAGCCTGCCCCCGTAGGCTTTGAGCCATCCTGCGTCTTTTACAAGAGGCCGGCCGCTCCGGTCAGGGCTTTTCAACGCGATATGCCCCACTAAAGTAATCGCTTCGTAGAACGCGCCGTAGAGCAGCACGGTAAGGAGCAGCCCTGGCGTAAATCCCAAAAATAAATTCGCGAATAAAATGAAGAATCCCAACCCCAGCATCCAGACGCGCCATAGGAGTACGGTCTTGAATTGGCTGAAGCGCACAAAGACATTTTGTTCCGCGAGGATGTGATACATAAAAAAGAAAGAAACTATAGCGGCCACCTTCGCGCTGCCTAAGAACATGAAGCACAGCGGCAGGATGCAGTAGACCGGGCGTTCGGCGTTTTCGAAGATTTTTTCGTATATCAGCCAGCCTTTTGAGGGCTTGTTCCCGGCGCTCCGTATTACTATTTCGTGTTCCGCGCAGCTCATCAGGCCCCGGCTGAGCTTATCGTCAAGTTCCTCTTTCGTCCAAGGGCGCTTAATGATAAACGGGATCAGTATAACCGCGAGCGCCAAAGCGGCGTAGGCTGCCGGCAGGGCCCACGGCGCAAGGCTCCCGGTCAGCTGCGGAATCCCCGATATGCCGGCGATTGACGCCGCGTAGCCCGGATAAAATTTTATGAGCAGAAGGAACGTTATTGAAACGCCGATCCCGGTCATAGCCCCAAAAGAGCATTCGGCAATTTTCCAGTTGTCGATGATCCCCCTTTTAACGGGTTTTTCAAGGAACTGCCAGCCCCTTTTATTGGGGTATTTGGAACGGCGGTGTAGCTGCACCGCCAAAGGGAAGCCCAGCCCGCCCGAAATCAGGCTGCCCGCCATGAGCGTCAGCGCGGCATAGTCTTTGCACGCGGCCATAAAGACAATCAGCTCGGTCAAAACGCCGATCAATACGCCTATACCGTCCTGCCGGTTTTTCGAGAAGTAAATCTTCGGGTGTATTCCCTTTTCCCTGTCAAAAGGCCGGTCGAAAACCCTCTGGCCTGCAAAGACGGCAAAAGGCATAATACCGAACAGCAGCAGGACTGTCGGCAGCTTATTATAGTATTGCCCTGTCAGGAACGACAGGAATATGCCCGCCACCGAGCCGAAAACGCCGAACCAGAGGCCGCCCTTGACAAAAAGCCCCGTCATGCCCCTCCTGAAATCCTCGGGGGGATTGCGGTCGGAGGTCAGGCCGGAACTCTGCATATAGGACATATGGCCGCCGAAGAACATCCCCAGCGCCCCGGCGGCGGACATAATATATGCGTTTTTAAGCAGGAAAGGGGAGCCGCTGAATACCGCGATCACCGTTCCCATGACCGCGCCGGGGAGCATCGCCGACTTTTCCCCTCCGAGGTTGGTCCCCCGCATACCCCAGGCATAGGACATGGCGACGGCGGAAACCGCGATGAACAGTGTGACAGAAAACGCGTTTGTGATATCCATGATTATGATCCGTCCTTATTATATTAATCAGTTGCTTTAGATTTCGTGATTATATCGGTTCGTAAAAGCGCAGAGCCGCTGTAATGTACGGTTACAGCGGCAAACGCTAACAAAGATTCATTTTAAGGCAATTTTTGGCGCGTCGGAACGGCAGTCCGGTTTCCTGCTGTATGTTTATGTGCCTGAAATAAGGTAATACAACTCATGCAGGTTCGTAAATATTAAAAACAAAGTCTTGAAAACCGCTTTGAACTGCTTTGTAAACATTTCAAACACGCCGATTGGCTCTTCCGTTATAAGCTCCTCGGTGTTTTCCGGCGGGTCTGTGACCGTATAGGACAGGGAGGCCAGCGCAGCCATGTGGTCCGTGTGGGTCTTGCCGTTTTCGTCGGCCATCATGATATATTCAAAGGTTTCGGGAGTAAAAGCAACGCCGCCGCCATTTTTATAAAGGACGCGGTCAACGCGTTCCCCGTATGTGGGGTTCCAGCCGGAGCCGCCGTCGTATTCGCAGTTCCCGTCGTTGAACATCTCCGCCCACACGTCCGTAAGCCCTGCCGGGGCGAGCAGGTTTTCATACAAGGCGTCGCCCCGGTCCCTGCCGAGTATGGAATTAAAGTCGCCGAGCATGATTATGGGCCTGTCATATTCCAGCGCGCTTATATGCTCCGCAAGCTGGCGGTAATTGTCCGCTCTCGCTTCGATTGAGCCGATCGTTGTACCCGCGTTTGCGTGGAGGACATAAAGGTCGATATAAACGCCGTCTGCCAGCTCCGCCACCGAGTAGACGAAACCCTTGGGCGCGAGCCTGTCCGTGCCGTCATAGAGGACGCCGTAGCTTACATCCCATTCGACGCGCTCGACATTGTATATCCCGCGCTTTGAAAAGATGTTCAGCCCGTCACCCCCCGGAACGCCGCCGCTGTGTACCGTTTTATACGGATACGCGGTCATTTTGCCGGCAAGGCCCTTGTGGTAGTTGAAATCCTCCTGCACCCCGACGATATCAAGGCCGAGGCCGTTGATGTATTCGCCGATTACAGCGGACTTTTTATTTCCCGACGATCTTGCGTCGCCCTGAAACGTGCCGATAATCGGCAGCCCGGACACATTGAAAGAAATCAGATTCAGCGTACCCGTTTCTGCGGTATCCTCCGCGAACGCCGCTATGTTAAATACGGCGCAAAACAAAACCGTGCATAAAATAACGGACATTAACCATTTAACATTCTTCTTCATCCGAAAATACCCCCTAATTATAGCATATGTAGCTGAACCCATTGTAACATAAATTTTCACAAAAATCTATACCTAAATAAAAAAAAGACCGTTTTCGCCGCCGCGATTTAATTTCCGAACAAGTCTATTATATTTTGACGGGCAGCCCTGTTTCCACCGATTTTTTAGCCGCAAGGGCGATTTTTACCGACTGAAGCCCCGCCTCAATACCCACAGGCACGTCCGTGCCGTTCACGACGGCGTCCACGAAATCGCACATTTCTTTTGTGAATGACTGCATATACCTTTCGAGGAAGAAATAGAGCGGTTTTTCGCCGGCCACGCCGTTTTCGTCCGCTATGACGGCGGTTGAGAGGGTGTCGTTAGCCGTTGCGACCATGCCCTTTGAGCCGAAAACCTCCGCCCGCTGGTCGTAGCCGTAGGCGGCCCGCCTCGAATTGTCGATAACGCAAAGCGCACCGTTTGCCATTTTCAGGGTGATGACGGCGGTGTCAACGTCGCCCTGTTCGCCTATTGCCTTGTCCACAAGCACCGCCGACTGCACATAGACCTCCTCCACGCCGCTGTCCACAAGGAAGCAGGCCATGTCGAAATCGTGTATGGTCATGTCCATAAACATGCCGCCGGAGGATTTTATGTATTTCGGGTTGGGCGGCGCGGGGTCGCGGGAGGTTATTTTCACGATATGCGGCTCGCCGATTTTCCCCGCGCCGACGGCGGCCCTTATAGCGGCGAAATTGTGGTCGAAACGCCTGTTGAAGCCCACGAAAAACTTTAAATTTTTCCCTTCAAGCGCGTTTTTGACCTTCATTATTTCCTCAATTGTCAAATCAACGGGTTTTTCACAGAAAACGTGCTTCCCGGCGTTTATCGCCTCAATTGAAATCGAAGCGTGGGTGTCAGTGGGCGAGCAGATCAGAACCGCGTCGATTTCCTCGTCCCCTAATATTTTTTTATAGTCCGTATAAATCTCATTTACGCCCATCCCCTCGATAAACGCCTTTGTTTCGCCGTCCATAAACGGGTCTGCGATTGATTTAACCTTTGCGTCCTTGACGTGATAGACGATTGACTGCAAATGCACTTTGCCTATACGCCCCGCGCCTATTATTCCTATGTTTAACATGATAAACATTCCTTTCTTTGATTTAATGCGGAATGCAGAAATAAGAATGCAGAAATTCGGCAATATTTCTGCATTCTGCATTATTATTTCTGCATTAACCTTTTGCGTTTTTAACAGCTTCCATCATCTCCGCGAAAACCTCCGCGACTTTCGGCCCTGTTTTTATGCCAAGTGAATTGGTTTCCTCATAATGCCGTCTGCCGAGGCGGTCGATGCCCCTTTCAATAAAGGGCGATTCTTCCGAAAGCAGGAAATCGTTCGGCGGCACCATATAGCCTACTTCGTCGTTCGCGAGGCCGAAAATCAGCAGGTCCGGGTCGCCCGCAATCTCAATGAGCGGCTTCGGGTTCGCTTCCTCGGGCGAAAGGCCTGAAGAGCATTCCTCCGCGCCGAGGTAGCCGCCGTAGACGAATTCCGGGAAGATCTCGCCGGGGAGCATAAGCATTTTAAGGCTGTCGATCTCAAAATAGTTCATCTCGGTTTTTAAAACAAGGCCGTTAGGGGAATTTTTTGTAAAATACCTGTCCGCTTTAATTACATCCAAAAGCGCCATGGTCATAAGCACGTAGTTTGAGACTTCAAAATACAGCTCCTGCCTTATCATGCTGATCTTGGGCGAAAGCCGCTTCTCATCCTTGATCCCGAGGGCGCAGTCCGCAAGCTCACAGCCTATTTCTTTGGTTCTTTCAATGCGCTCGCCCATATTTGAGCCCTTGTCGGCGGTCGTGATCATGCCGCCTAAAGCGCCGGAGAAGAAAATCGTGTCCGCGCCCGTCGTATCGCGTATTTTTTCGCGGAAATAGGTTGTGTAGTCGGCGCTTATCATGACGTTTTCGTCCGAAAGGGTTTCGGGGTGCGCGGCGAAGTTGATCAGGAAAATCTCGCGGCTGCCGTCGGAGGGCGCGAAACGCAGGCGCGTCAGGGCTTTTGAATAAACGACGGGGGTACGGCCGTCGCCCTGAATGCCCTCAACCTCTACTGAGCCTAAATATAAAGCTCCGTCCCTGCGGCTCGCGTAAGCCGTTTCGCAGGAATAGATGATGCTGTCGCGCACTATGTTCATATGCTCAGTCGTCTGCCCTGTCTTCGGCAGGGGACCCCAAAAGCCGAGGGTGTCAATGCCCGCGTGGGTGTGGGTGCAGGTGATCTGGACGCTGCGGCAGCCCGTTCTCTCGCAGAAGGGCTTAAGGCATTTGCGGATTATCAGTATATCGCGGTTTGACATGCCGACGGCGTCAAGGCTTACGAAAACAACGCCGCCCTTGCCGGATTTGTCGTCGATCCAGATAGCGTGGGCGTAAATTGTGTCGAGTATGCCCCTTGTCGGTTTATACATGCTGTAGCCCGCCATATAATACTTCTGCTTCCTCAGGTCGGGCGGCAAAATCGATTTCCTGCCAAAGCCGACGGAAAAGACGTCGCCCTTCGCCTCGGCGGTGTAGTCGAAATCGGCCTTCGGTATCACGGGAGCCTCGTTGTTCTTTGCCATGTACCTGCCGTAGGCGTCTATGCCCGCCCCGACGGATTTGGTTAAGACGCCAATGGGGTTAAGGTTTTTCACAGGGTTGTACATGAGTTTTTTTGCGATGTTTTTCATGGATGTTTGCCTCCTTTATTTTTTTAGGGGTTAGGGGGTAGGGATTAGGGATTAGTTGCGAAAAAACAAAAATCATAAATATCTAATCCCTAATCCCTACCCCCTAATCACTATATTGTTCCGTCCCAGGTCGATACCCTTGATTTCTTCATTTCCTCCTCGTCAAACCAGCGGCTTGTGACGCATTTGCTTTCGGTATAAAACCTGACCGCGTCCTTGCCGAGGCAGTGCAAATCGCCGAAGAAGGAGTTTTTATGCCCGCAGAACGGGAAAACGCCGACGGGGACGGGTATCCCTACATTCACGCCGACCATGCCGCCGTGGGTTCTTTTGGCGAATTCACGGGCGTAGTATCCGTTTTGCGTGAAAATGACGGAGCCATTGGCGAAGGGGCTGGCGTTCATTATTCCAAGCCCTTCGTTAAAATCCTTTACGCGCTTTATGCAAAGCACCGGGCCGAAAATTTCGCTGTCGCCTACGCTCATTCCGGGCTTTACGCGGTCGAAAACCGTCGGGCCGAGATAGAATCCGCTCTCGAAGCCGGGCACTGTGACGTTTCTGCCGTCTAAAATCAGTTCCGCGCCTTCGTCAACGCCTTTTTGTATCCAATTTATCACATTTTCTTTGTGCGACGCCGAGTAGACCGGACCGAGGCCGCTTGTTTTGTCATAGGCGGGGCCGATTTTCAGCCGGTTCGCGAGTTTTGCGATGGCGGCGGCCAGTCCGTCCGCTATTTCTTCCTCCGCCACGACCACGGGCAGGGCCATGCACCGTTCCCCCGCGCAGCCGAAGGCGGAATTTATGATACCCGCCGCCGTCCGCCCGATTGGCGCGTCTTTAAGCACAAGGGCGTGGTTTTTCGCTTCGCAGAGGCATTGAACCCGTTTGCCCGCCGCTGCGGCTGTTGCGTAGATATGTTTCCCCACCGCGGTAGAGCCTACGAAAGTTATACCATTTATATCCGCGTGTGTCAATAGCAATTCGGCTTCGTCCCGCGAGCAGGTGAGGACGTTCAGAACCCCGTCGGGCAGCCCGGCCTGTTTATAAAGCCCCGCCATTTTAAGCGCGGTGCGCGGCGTCTGCTGTGCAAGCTTTAAAACCATCGTATTGCCCGCCGCTATGCAAAGGGGAGCCATCCAGCCCATCGGTATCATGGCAGGGAAGTTGAATGGCGCGATGCCCGCGAAAACGCCGATC
>WREG01000022.1 GCA_009779455.1 Oscillospiraceae bacterium | reverse complement strand
TGCGTTCCGCCATTAGGAAATATTTATGGAATTGGCTTTCGCTCACGCCGTAAAAACGCCTGGCCTGCTGTTTTGCGCGCAGCTGTATCCCATATTCCGACGTCTTTTTGCGGCCCTGCCCGTGTTGCCCCGGCGCGTAGCTGCGGCGCTCAACGGCGCACTTATTTGTATAACATCTGTCGCCTTTTAAAAATAATTTCTTACCCTCGCGGCGGCATAACTTACATACCGAATCGGTATATCTTGCCATTTTGTCAAAACACCTCCGAAATTAAATATTATACCCTTCTTCTTTTGGGCGGGCGGCAGCCGTTGTGGGGAATGGGGGTTACGTCTTTTATCATGCTTACCTCCAGCCCCGCCGTCTGCAAAGCGCGGATAGCCGCTTCCCGGCCCGACCCCGGTCCCTTTACGTAAACCTCTACCGTCTTCATGCCGTTGTCAACGGCTGTTTTTGCGGCCGTTTCCGCAGCTGTCTGTGCGGCAAAAGGCGTTGATTTACGGGAACCCCTGAAGCCCATCTCACCTGCCGACGCCCATGAAACGGTGTTGCCCTGGGTATCGGTTATAGTAATAATGGTATTGTTGAAGGTGGATTGAATATGGGCTGCCCCGCGGTCAATATTCTTGGAAACACGGCGTTTGCGCGTGCCTGCCGACCTTTTTGCACTACCTTTTGTTGCCATATTTTCTCCTCCTTACTTTTTCTTGTTAGCGATAGTCTTTTTCGGGCCTTTGCGCGTACGGGCGTTCGTTTTTGAGCGCTGCCCTCTTACGGGCAAACCCTTGCGATGCCTTATTCCGCGATAACAGCCTATTTCTATCAGCCTTTTGATATCGAACGCCGTTTCCCTCCTGAGATCCCCTTCGACCTTAATGTTGCGGTCGATATACTCACGAAGCCTTGAAACGTCGTCCTCGGTTAAATCCTTGACTCTTGTGTCAGGATTGACGCCTGTCGCCGCTATAATATCGCCTGCGGTTTTGCGCCCTATCCCAAAAATATAGGTCAGTCCAATTTCCACCCTTTTATCCCTGGGCAGGTCAACACCGGAAATACGAGCCATTTTTTAGATACACCTCCGAATTTTGATGTTAGCTTACATCTTAGCCTTGTCGCTGTTTGTGTTTGGGATTTTCACAGATTACCATGACCTTCCCGTGACGTTTGATTATCTTGCACTTCTCGCAAATTTTTTTTACAGAAGGCCTGACTTTCATAGTGAACACCATGCCTTTCTTTGGCTGTCCGCCAAATTTATATATTATTTTTTAGAAGTCTTTAATATCCTGAACCCTAACCCCTAAATGCTACTTAGTCCGCCAGGTAATGCGCCCTCTCGTGAGGTCGTAAGGCGACATTTCAACGGTCACTTTGTCACCCGGGAGGATACGTATAAAATTCATCCTGAGCTTTCCGGATATCGTCGTCAGAATCTGGCGGCCGTTTTCAAGCTCGACTTTAAAATTGGCGTTCGGCAAAGCCTCGGTCACTACTCCCTCGACTTCTATCATATCCTGCTTTGACATTTGCGTAACCTCCTTTTTATTTGAATTCCCTTAACGCCCGCCGGAGCGCCCTGTCGGTCGCCATTTCTTCAGGGGGCAAATACGAATTCGTAAGCGCCAAATGACAGGGGTTTTTTCTTTTAGGATTATCAAGCGGCCTTTGCTTTCCGTCCGCGAGCATTACATGCTTGCCTGAAACGCCCGTTACAACAAGAAATAAGCTTTTATCCCTGCCCGCTTTTGATTTAACTATCCTTCCGATGACGAAGTCTTCCATATTACACCATTGTTAGAATATCATATCCGTCTTTGGTTATTGCTATCGTGTGTTCAAAATGGGCGGAAAGCTTCCCGTCCCTTGTAACTACGGTAAAACCGTCTACCCTGTCGACAATATCGCCCGTCCCCTGGTTAATCATAGGCTCGACGGCTATTGTCATGCCCGGCAGAAGCCTTGTACCCCTTCCGGCGGTGCCGAAATTTGGGACTTGCGGGTCCTCGTGAAGGTTTTTGCCCACACCATGCCCCACATATTCCCTTACGACGCCGTAACCTTTTCCCTTGCAGAATTTTGAGATTTGAAAGCCTATATCGCCTACCCTGCCGCCTGCGACAGCCGCTTTGAGGCCGATATGCAAAGCCTCTTTTGTGGTATCGCTCAGCCGCTTCGCTTCGGGGCTTAACTTCCCGGCCGCGAAAGTGGCGGCATTGTCGCCTATAAAGCCTTCCAAGGTCGCACCTAGGTCAATGCTGACAATATCGCCTTCTTTTATGACCCTTTTCTTCGACGGGATGCCGTGAATGACCTCATTGTTTACGGATACGCATATTGCGGAGGGAAAACCGCCGTAATTAAGGAATGTCGGGTACGCCCCGCGTTTTTCTATATATTTCTTCGCCGTTCTTTCGATTTCGGCGGTAGAAACCCCCGGTTCAACAGCCCTGCCGGCCTCAGCCAGCGCGCCTGCGGCTATTCTGCCCGCTTCGCGCATGAGACATAGCTCTTTCAGGGTCTTCAGCGCTATCACTTCAACCTAATCCTCCAATGCTTTAGAGGTAGACGCGGTTGTGTCGCTGATTTCCCCTAGCCCCCAAACAATACGGAGTTTCCCCGTTTTTTGGTAGTATTCTTTGAGCGGCTCCGTCTCTTCATGATATATACGCAAACGATCAAGCACCGTTTCGGGTATATCGTCTTTGCGCTGTATAAGGCCCGTTTTGCATATATCGCAAACATCTGCAACATTGGGGGGCCTGTGTACCAAATGGTACGCTATACCGCAACCCGGGCAGACGCGCCGCCCCGACATGCGTTTCGCGATCATTTCATCGGGAACCTCAATGCTTATGACCTTATCTATGATTACGCCCATACCGTCAAGCGCCTGCGCCTGAGGGATGGTGCGGGGGAAACCGTCTAAAATGAACCCGTTTTTGCAGTCCTTTTTTTTAAGCCGTTCTTTTATGATCCCGATAACAACCCCGTCGGTCACCAATCTTCCGTTCTCGACGGCTTCTTTCGCTTTAAGCCCCATTTCCGTTCTGCCGTCAATAGCTTCGCGGATAATATTGCCTGTCGATATTGTGGGAATATTATATCTTTTCCCCGTTATTTCAGACTGTGTACCCTTCCCCGCGCCGGGCGCACCAAGAAAAATAATTTTCATCGGTGTTTTTCCTTTCCTCGTTTCCATGTTTAATCAAGGAAGCCCTTGTAATGGCGCATCATCATCTGGCTTTCAAGCTGGCGGACAGTTTCAAGCGCAACGCCTACCATAATTATTATTGAAGTACCCCCCAGCGACATACCGCTTACCGGTTTGCCGAACGCATGGAAAATTATCGAAAAGAGTACGGGCTGCAGGGCAACAACGCTTAAAAGAAGGGCGCCCAAAAGAGTTATTTTTGACATAACCTTCGTTATATAATCAGAGGTTGGCTTGCCGGGGCGGATGCCCGGGATGGCGCCGCTGTTCTTTCGGATATTATTGGCCATTTCCACCGGGTTATATTGTATCGCCGAATAGAAATAAGCGAAAAATATGATGAATATAAAGTATATTGCCGCGTAAGCGACAGATTTTTCCTGGTTGAAAATATTGAAAAACTTATGCCACCAACTTTCGTCCGTAAGCCTGTTCTGAAGAAACATCTCAATTGTGGGCGGCAGGGAGAGGATTGAACCGGCGAAAATTACCGGCAGGACGCCCGACATATTAACTTTCATCGGTATGTGCGTACTCTGCCCGCCGTACATTTTGCGGCCGACCACGCGTTTCGCGTACTGCACGGGCAGCCGCAGCTGCGCGCTGTCCATCCATATTATAAATATGATCATAATGAAGAACATTATCACGGTCAGCGGCACAAAGAGGAAATACAGGCCGCCTTTGTCGATATCCCTGTAAAAGCCTATGAACATTGTGGGTATTCGTGAAATAATGCCCGCGAAAAGTATGAGGGATATGCCGTTTCCTATGCCTTTTTCGTTTACCTGCTCGCCGAGCCACATAATAAGCGCGGTACCCGCGGTGAAAGTAAGAACAATCGCGGCAGCCTGGAAAAACGCCCAAAACCCCGTATAAGGATTGCCGTCAGGAGCCGGGGCCAAATACCCGTTCGGGCTTTGGCGCAGATACACATAATATGCCGTACTCTGCAAAAGCCCCAGCGAAACAGCCATGTAACGGGTGATCGCCGATATCTTTTTGCGCCCTTCCTCGCCTTCCTTCTGCAACTTTTCAAGATAAGGGATGGCAACGGTGAGAAGCTGGATGATAATCGACGCGTTGATGTAGGGGGTGATGGACATGGCGAACACGGTCCCGTAGTTAAAAGCGTCGCCCGTCATCATAACAAGGTAATTCATAAAAGTTGCGGCGCCGGTAACATCCCCTACGATCCCAGAGCCGGTGATGTTTACAAATGGAACGGGAAGCGCCGCGCCAATCCTGAAAAGAAACAGGATCAGAGCCGTATAAAGCAGCTTTTTGCGTATATCGGCAACTTTCCACGCGTTAATAATAGTTTGTAGCATAATTTACCTCACTTCGGCTGTGCCGCCTGCCGCTATAATTTTTGCCTTTGCCGACGCTGAAAAGGCATCCGCTTTTACGGTAAAATTCTTTGTCAAATCGCCCCGCGCTAAAATTTTAACGCCGTCGAGCGTCTTTTTCACAAGGCCTTTTTCGATTAACGCTTCCACGTCTATAACCGCGTTATTGTCGAAACGCTCCTCTAAATCGGATAAATTGACAACAGCGTATTCCGTGCCGAATATATTAACAAAACCCCTTTTCGGCAAGCGCCTCTGCAAAGGGAGCTGGCCGCCTTCAAAGCCGGGGCGCATACCCCTGCCCGCTCTGGCTTTTTGGCCTTTGTGTCCCTTGCCCGCCGTTTTGCCCTGTCCCGAAGCCGGTCCGCGGCCTATGCGCTTTGCGGCTTTTTTGGAACCGGGAGACGGGGAAAGTTCATGTAATTTCATTATGTTTCATTCCTTCCTTAAAGCTTTTACAGAAACCCGGTTAAAAGTTTCTATGCTTCGGTAACTTCGAGCAGATGGCCTATTTTAGTTATTTTTCCGCGTGTCTGCGGATTGTCGGGCTGCACCCTGACGTCACCGATTCTGCGAAGGCCGAGCGCGTTGGCCGTGGCAATCTGGCTTTTATCGCTGCCTATAAGGCTTTTTTTAAGCTTGATATTTAGATCCGCCATTTCATCTCGCTCCTATCCTAAAATTTCCTTGATTGTTTTTCCCCTTGTTTCGGCAACCTGTTCAAGGCTGCGAAGCTGCGTAAGCCCGTTCATCGTGGCCCTTACGACATTGCAGGGGTTGTTTGAGCGAAGCTCCTTAGTGCGGATATCTTTTATACCCGCCGTTTCCACGACGGCACGCACCGCGCCGCCCGCGATAACGCCGGTACCGGGCTGGGCGGGTTTCAAAAGAACTACGCCCGCGCCGAATTTTCCGGTTATCTCATGGGGGATTGTCGTCCCCTTAAGGGAAATCTTCACTAAATTCTTTTTTGCGTCCTCTATGCCTTTGCGTATGGCATCGGGAACCTCGCCGGCCTTTCCGAGGCCGAACCCGACCGTCCCCTTTTCGTCGCCCACGACCACCAAAGCCGAGAATTTAAATATGCGACCGCCCTTAACCGTTTTTGATACGCGGTTTATAGCGACTACCCGTTCCTGAAGCTCCGATTTGTCCTGTGTATCATACTTAGCCAAAAGTTATTCCTCCCTATCTTAGAACTGTAACCCGCCCTCGCGGGCGCCTTCGGCCAGGCTCTGCACACGGCCGTGATATATATAGCCGCCGCGGTCAAATACAACAGCCGTTATATTTTTTTTTGCGGCGCGTTCCGCTAAATTCTTGCCTACTTTATTTGCCGCGTCTTTATTTCCGCCGTAATCCTTGAATTCTTTTTCCGCCGTTGACGCCGACGCGAGCGTAACCCCCGCAACATCGTCTATAATCTGGGCGTAAATATGCTTAAGGGAACGGAAAACGTTGAGGCGCGGGCATTCAGCGGTGCCGGAAAGCTTCCCGCGGACCCTCTTATGGCGTATAATTCTTGCTTTTTTTGTATCAGGTTTGTTAACCATAATCGTAAACTCCTAACTCCTGCATGTCTGATGATAGGCGGAAGTTTTGCCGAAACAGAATTCCAAGGCGAAACTTCCGGAGTAGCAAAAGCTTGCTTTTACTACTTTCCGCCCTTGCCGGCCTTGCCCTCTTTGCGGCGGATGACTTCGTTTGCGTATTTGATCCCTTTGCCTTTATACGGTTCGGGCGGCCTTACTCCCCTTACTTCAGAGGCAAACTGCCCTACGGCCTGCTTATCGGCTCCGGAAATTATTATCTTGTTGGGTGAAGGCACCTCTATCGCGACGCCCTCGGGCGGATCGACCGTGACCTGGTGGGAATAACCAACGTTGAGCGTCAGGGCTTTGCCCTGCAAAGCGGCGCGGTAGCCGACGCCGTTTATGTCAAGCTCTTTTTTAAAGCCCGTACTCACGCCTTCCACCATATTGGCGATAAGGGTGCGGGTGAGTCCGTGAAGGGATCTGTTTTTCTTTTCGTCGTTCGGCCTCGCGACGGTTATTGCCCCGTTTTCGATTTTTATGGACATATTTTTATTGAAGCTTCCGGTAAGAGTGGTTTTCGGCCCCTTGACGGTGACAACGCCTCCGCTTTCGGTGACGTCAACGCCTGCCGGAATCGTTATGGGCATTCTGCCTATTCGTGACATCTTTATATTCCTCCTTACCAGACAAAGGCGAGGACTTCGCCTCCGACGTTCGCTTTGCGGGCGTCCTTGTCGGTCATTACGCCCTTGGATGTTGAAAGTATGGCGATCCCCAAGCCTTTCATTACCTTCGGCATATCCTCACAGTTTGTATAAATACGCAGACCCGGCTTTGAAACCCTGCGGAGCCCCATGAGCACCTGGGATCTGTTCGGGCCGTATTTGAGGACTATCTCAATATTGCCCTGCTTGCCGTCCTCAATTATTTTATAGCTCTTTATATAACCCTCGTCAACGAGGATTTGCGCTATGGCCTTTTTCATGTTTGACGCGGGTATACTGACCGTGTCATGCTTAGCGGAATTAGCGTTCCTGATCCTTGTCAGCATATCGGCTATTGAATCAGTGATTTGCATACCGTCAACCTCCTTCGCTTATAATGCTTGTTACCAGCTTGCTTTTCTCACCCCGGGAATCTGGCCCGCGTGGGCAAGCTCCCTGAAGCAGATGCGGCATACCCCGTATTTACGGATATACGCGTGGGGCCTTCCGCAGATCTTGCATCTGTTATAAGCCCGTGTGGAATATTTGGCAGTCCTCGACTGCTTAACTATCATAGCGGTTTTAGCCATTTTAATTACTCCTTATTTAGAAAGCCCTTGTTTCCTGAATCCTAACTCCTGACAAACGGCGCACCCATTAAAGTGAGAAGCTCTTTGGCTTCCTCGTCCGTCGCCGCCGTGGTAACGATATTTACGTCCATCCCCCGAACTTTGTCGATTTTATCGTAATCTATTTCGGGGAAAATGAGCTGTTCTTTTACGCCCAGGGAATAATTTCCCCTGCCGTCGAAGGAATTCGGGTTGACCCCCCTGAAGTCGCGCACGCGCGGAAGGGCGAGATTGAAAAACCTGTCGAGGAATTCGTACATCCTGTCGCCCCTGAGCGTGACCTTGACGCCGTTGGGCATCCCTTCGCGGAGCTTAAAGTTCGCGACCGACTTTTTCGCCTTGCATACGATAGGCTTCTGGCCTGTTATCTGGGAAAGGTCGGATACCACGGCGTCGAGCGCCTTAGGGTTGTCACGGGCTTCGCCGCAGCCGACGTTTACCACTATTTTGTCAAGCTTCGGTATCTGCATAACGCTCTTGTAATTGAATTTTTTCATAAGAGCCGGAGCAACTTCGTTTTTATATAAATCTTTCAGCCTTGCCATTTTTTATGCTCCTCCTTATTCTATAACGGCCTTGCAGTCGCTTTTTTTGCAAACGCGCACTTTTTCGCCTTTATTTATGGTGTGCCCTATCCTTGTGGGCCTTCCGCATTTGGGGCAGACAAGCTGTACCTTGCTCGCGTAAAGGGCGCTTTCCGCTTTTATAAGACCGCCCGGGTCGCCCTGCTTGCGGGGTTTTTTATGCTTCGTTATGATATTTACGCCCTCGACAATGACTTTGCCTTCTTTTGGGCTTACTTCCATAACTTTGCCGCTTTTCCCTCTGTCTTTGCCGTTGATCACAATAACCGTGTCACCGGTTTTTACATGAACCTTGTTATCCATTTATTAAACCTCCCTTAAAGCACCTCGGGGGCAAGGCTTAAAATCTTAAGATAATCCTTATCCCTCAATTCCCTTGCCACCGGCCCGAAAATACGAGTACCCCTGGGGTTTTTGTCTTCCCTTATAATTACGGCGGCGTTTTCGTCAAAACGGATGTAAGTGCCGTCGTCGCGGCGGACCCCAAAAGCCGTGCGTACTATGACCGCCCTTACTACGTCGCCTTTTTTTACGACGCCGCCAGGCGCGGCCTTTTTGACTGTAGCTACGATAACATCGCCTATATTCGCGTATTTCCTGCCCGTGCCGCCAAGCACACGGATGCACATAATCTCTTTGGCGCCCGTATTGTCGGCAACCTTCAGGAAACTCTGCTGCTGTATCACGGTATTTGCCCCCTTACTTCGCTTTTTCGATTATTTCGGCGACGCGCCATCTCTTATCCTTTGACAAGGGGCGGGTTTCCATTATCAGAACCTTGTCGCCTATGCCGCATTCGTTTTTCTCGTCATGCGCCTTTAATTTTATAGTCCTGTTTACGATTTTTTTGTAAAGCGGATGCCTTACTTTATCTTTGACGGACACAACGACCGTTTTATCCATCTTGTCGCTTGTAACCTGGCCGACACGGGTTTTTCTTAAATTTCTCTCTGACATTTTATAAATTCCTCCCTTGCCTTACGCGTTGGCGCCGTGCAGCTCAACGTCGCGCTGTATGGTTTTTATTCTCGCGATGTCTTTCTTGACGGCGCTGATACGCATCGGGTTGTCAAGCTGGTTTATGACTTGGCGGAAGCGAAGTTTAAAAAGCTCATCCTTAAGCTCAACCAATTGTTCGTCCAATTCCTGAGCCGACATTTTTCTTAATTCGGAAGCTTTCATTTTTGCTCACCATCCTGTTCATCCTTTTTAACAAACTTGCATTTTATAGGAAGCTTTGAAGCCGCGAGGTTCATTGCCTCCTTCGCAAGCTCTTCGTCTACGCCCGCTATCTCAAACATGACCCTTCCGGGCTTGACGACGGCCACCCAGTATTCCGGCGAACCCTTGCCGGAGCCCATGCGGGTCTCGGCAGGCTTTTCGGTTATGGGTTTATCGGGGAATATTTTTATCCAAACCTTTCCGCCGCGCTTAATATGGCGGGTCATCGCGATACGGGCGGCCTCTATCTGATTTGAGGTTATCCATGAAGGCTCGAGGGCCACAAGCCCGAAATCGCCGTAACTGACTTTATTGCCCCTTTGGGCTGTACCCTTCATACGGCCCCTGTGTACCCTGCGGTACTTGACGCGCTTGGGAAGTAACATTATCTGGTCCTCTCCCTTCCGGTGTTTTTATTGCCGCGCGTATCGTGGAATACCTCTCCCCTGTATATCCATACCTTTACGCCGATACGCCCGTATGTGGTCTTTGCCTCGGCAAAGCCGTAATCTATGTCGGCCCTTATGGTCTGAAGCGGGATCGTGCCTTCGTGGTAATGCTCCGTGCGCGCTATTTCCGCCCCGCCGAGCCTGCCGCTTACCTGTGTCTTGATGCCTTTGGCGCCCTGCTTCATCGTCCTGCCCATTGCCTGCTTCAGCGCGCGCCTGAAAGATACGCGCCTTTCAAGCTGGGCCGCTATGCCCTCCGCGACAAGCTGCGCATTCAAATCGGGCTGCTTTATCTCGATTATATTTACAAATACGTCCTTATTCCCGCCTAAAAGCTTCCGGCAGGTCGCTTTGAGCTTTTCGATCTCCGCGCCGCCCTTGCCTATTACCATGCCGGGTTTCGCGCAGTGGATATTTATACGCACCCTCTTCGGGTCGCGCTCGATCTCTATTTTCGGCACCCCTGCGTCCTTTAACAGCTCAAAAAGGTATTCCCTGACCCTGTAATCTGCCACAAGCTGGTCGCCGAAATCCTTTTTATTCGCGTACCAGCGGGATTCCCAGTCTTTGATAACGCCTATCCTAAGGCCTGTCGGGTTGATTTTTTGTCCCATTTGATTATTCCTCCTCCCTCTTACTCTCTTTCCTCAAGCACAAGGTTTATATGCGAGGATTTTTTATTTATCCTGAAGCCCCGCCCCTGCGCCCTCGGCCTCATGCGTTTGAGGGTCGGCCCCTGTGAAACCGCGCACTCGGCTACATAAAGCCTCGACACGTCCATATCGTTGTTGTTCTCCGCGTTTGCCATAGCCGATTTCAAAAGCTTGATAAGCGGCTCACAGGCAGCTTTAGGCGTGAATTTCAATATTGCCATAGCTTCCTCGGCGTCCTTGCCGCGAATTAAGTCCAGCACTATTTTGACCTTGCGCGGCGCTATTCTTACAAATGTCGCCTTTGCCGTCGCTTCCATATTAAACACTCCTTAATATCGACTGATTACTTTCCCGAATTCGAGGTTTTCGAACCGGCGTGCCCTCTGAACACCCTTGTCGGCGCGAATTCGCCCAGCTTATGCCCGACCATGTCCTCCGTAATATACACGGGGACGTGCTTGCGCCCGTCGTGTACCGCGAATGTGTGTCCTACAAAATCCGGAAAGATAGTCGAGCTGCGGCTCCAGGTTTTCAGCACGATTTTTTCGCCTTTATCGTTCATTGTTTTTACCCTTTCAAGCAGCTTAGGCTGTACAAAAGGTCCTTTTTTTACGCTTCTGCCCATTTATTTATCCCCTTTCCGTTATTTTTCATTGCGGCGCTTCACGATAAATTTATCGGAGCGTTTTTTCTTGTCTCTCGTTTTGTATCCCAGCGCGGGTTTGCCCCAAGGGGTAACGGGGCCGGGACGGCCTATGGGCGATTTCCCCTCGCCCCCGCCGTGAGGATGGTCGCAGGGGTTCATCACGGAGCCCCTGACCGTGGGCCTTATGCCCATATGGCGTACCCGGCCGGCTTTGCCGAGTTTTATATTTTCGTTGTCCGTATTCCCGACCTGGCCTATTGTCGCCATGCATTCGGACGGTACGTTGCGGAGTTCCCCCGAAGGAAGCCTGAGAAGAGCCAGCGCGCCTTCTTTAGCCATCAGCTGCGCCGCGTTTCCGGCCGCTCTGGCGATTTGGCCGCCCCTCCCGGGATAAAGCTCCACGTTGTGTATGACAGTACCCGTGGGTATGCTTGAAAGGGGGAGGGCATTGCCCGCCTTTATGTCCGCTTCGCGGCCCGATATGACCGTGTCGCCCGGTTTCAGGCCCAAAGGGGCCAAAATGTAGTTTTTTACCCCGTCCTCATATTCGATAAGCGCGATATGCGCCGAACGGTTGGGGTCATATTCGAGAGTCTTTACGGTAGCGGGCATATCCGTTTTATTCCTTTTAAAGTCAACGAAACGGTATTTCCTGCGGTTTCCGCCCCCGCGGTGCCTGACGGTTATCCTTCCGTAGCTGTTGCGGCCCGCATTCTTCGAAAGGGGGCCTAAAAGGCTTCTTTCGGGCGGAACCTTTGAAAGCCCCGTATAATCTACAACCGACATATTACGCCTTGCGTTTGTCGTCGGCTTATAATTCTTGATAGCCATAAATACTACTCCTAATTCCTAATTCCCTGGTCTTGTTTGCGAAATTTTGCTCCTGACTCCTGATTATACAAGCCCGTCAAAGAACTCTATTGTTTTAGAATCCTCGGCAAGGGTTACAACCGCTTTTTTCCATGAAGGCTTATATCCCTCGAAACGGCCGTAGCGGCGATATTTCCCGCGGACATTCAAGGTGTTCACCTTTTTAACATCAACGGAAAAAAGTTTTTCGACCGCTTTCGCTATTTCTATTTTATTGGCGTCCTTCGCCACCGCGAAGGTATATTTTTTCATCGCCGAGCCGCCCATGCTTTCCTCGGATACCACGGGGCGGATGATTATGTCCTCTGCCTGCTTCATCACGCATATACCTCCTCGATTTTAGCAACGGCGCCTTCCAAAAGCAAAAGCGTGTCGCAGTTTAATAAATCATAAACGTTGAGCGTGTTTACGGGCGATACTTTAACGCCGTCTATATTCCTCGCGCTGCGGTAAACAACGTCGTCTTTTTCGGGTAAAACTATAAGCGTCTTCCTCGCGGCGTCAAGCGCTTTCAATACGCCGAAAACCTCTTTTGTTTTGATTTCTTTTAAATCAAAGCTGTCGAGTACCGTTATTTCGCCCGCCTGCGCTTTCGAGGAAAACGCGGACTTCATCGCGAGCCTTCTCATCTTTTTATTAAGCCTGAACCCATATTCGCGCGGCTTCGGCCCGAACGCGACGCCGCCGTGATACCATTGCGGGGAACGTGTGGAGCCTTGCCTCGCCCTGCCGGAGCCTTTTTGGCGCCAGGGCTTTTTTCCTCCGCCCCTGACTTCAGCCCTTGTGAGCGTACTCTGCGTCCCATGCCTTTGATTTGCGAGATAACTCACAACAGACAGGTGCATGACGGATGCGTTGGGTTCAATATCAAATATATCTGCGTTAAGCTCCATATCGGAAACTTTATTGCCCGTTTTATCCAATACCGCTATATTAGGCATCTTTACAACCTTCCTTCTTGATGATAGAGAAGTTTTGCCGTACAGAATCAAAGGGCAAAACTTACGAAGTTTGAAAACCTGTTTTTCAAACTTTACGCTTTCTTTACGGCGTCAGAAAGTACGACTATCCCGTTACGGGGGCCGGGTATGGCCCCTTTAATGGCTATGAGATTATTTTCCGCGTCAACCTTGACAACCGTTAAATTCTGAACCGTGACCCTCTCGCAGCCGAGATGCCCGGACAATTTTTTGCCTTTAAAAACCCTTGACGGGTCTGAGCAGGCGCCCATCGAACCCTGATGCCTCACGACGGGGCCCGAACCGTGGGTTTCTTTAAGCCTGCCGAAATTCCATCTTTTGATTACGCCGGCCCATCCCTTGCCTTTGCTGGTGCCGACCACGTCTATCTTGTTACCCGCTTCAAAAACGTCGGCTTTCATGATGTCGCCTACATTGAAGCCGGATATATCTTTAAATTTGAACTCTTTCAATATTTTTTTCGGAGCCGTGTCGCCTTTCGCGAAATGCCCTTTCAGGGGTTTTGACACCCTTTGGAGCTTTACGTCGCCGAAGCCCACCTGAACGGCGTCGTAGCCGTCTTTTTCCGCCGTTTTCTTTTGGATAACGGTGCAGGGCCCCGCTTCCACGACCGTTACGGGAACGACTTTCCCGCTATCGTCAAAGACCTGGGTCATACCTATTTTTTTCGCTATAAGCCCTTTTTGCATTTTTAAGACCTTCCTTTCAAGATTATTGGTTGGCTTTTGCGCCAACATTGATCTTCGCACGGAATTTATGAGTTAAAGCTTGATCTCGACATCCACGCCCGCCGGGAGTTCCAGACCCGTAAGCGCCTCGACCGTTTTATTGGACGGCCTTATAATATCAATGAGCCTTTTATGAGTGCGCTGTTCGAACTGCTCGCGGCTGTCTTTGTATTTATGAACCGCGCGGAGAACTGTAACAACTTCTTTTTCCGTCGGGAGCGGGACAGGCCCTGAAACCGCCGCGCCCGTGCGCTTCGCCGTTTCGACAATTTTCTCCGCCGACTTATCAACAAGGTTATGGTCATAACCTTTGAGACGGATCCTTATTTTTTCTTTAACCGCCATATTTTGGCCTCCTTAATTGCTTCGGGCCGCTAAAAGAATTCCGCGAATTCAGAGAATTCTCCTGAAAAAAACCGACACGCACCCGGGTGTTTACCCGCCGCCTTTAAAAAAGCCGGAAATATTTCCGGGGATGCACGGTTCTTTAATGTCGCCAATAAAAATCTTATTGTTTAACATTATGTTTTCGCCCGGTTTAAAATCGGACATACTCGGCGGTAATTCCCTAACGGATTGATATCCTCAATTTATATAAGGGTATTAATGCTATAGCCACCTACCGCTTCATCGCATATCAACGTTTGCCTGAAAATTAAAGTGCTGCGGGTGTAACGGGACAACCCCGTCATTTTCACGCGCCCGAACATTTTATCATATAAAAACCGTAAATGCAAGCCTTTTTTTCAAAAAACGTATACTTTTTTAAAGTTCTTTAAATATTAATAATACCTGCTCCGTTATTGTATATATTTTTGGTATGTTTATCCTAAAAAGATTCGCCGGGAAATAAAATCACGCAGGAAATTGTCCCTGAATAGAATATATTAAACGTATAAAATGATTGGCGGCGGATATATATGAATGACATATCTAAGGTTTGCTTTTTCGCGGGGGCGAACAGCCCCGAAGGGTTTTATTCGCTTTTTTCGGATATATACGACCCCTTGGACGGATGGGAGCTATACATTATAAAAGGCGGCCCCGGCACGGGGAAATCGTCGTCAATGGGGCGGATGGCCGAAAAAATCGAAAAAGAAGGGTATTCCTGCGAACGCATTTTATGCTCAATGGACAGCGGCAGCCTTGACGCGGTCATATTCCCCGGACTGAAGAGGCCGTTTGCGACGGCACCCCCCCGCACGCCCTCGAACCGAAGTTTATGGGCGTAAGCGAGCAAATTTTAAATTACGGCGCATTTTTCGATATAAAAAAAATCCGAAAAAACAGCGCGCGCATACAAGAGCTTGTGTTGTTGAAGGAATCCGAATTTAAACGAGCCGGGAGCTTCTTATCGGCCGTAAAAGCGCTTGACAGCGACAGGCTGAAAATCATTTCGGGCTCTTTGGACAGGGATAAGATAAAGCGTTCCGCAAGCCGCACCGTATCAAGGGAGCTTTGCGGCATTTATTATGAAAACGCGGGGAAAGGCCGTGAAAAACGCCGTTTTTTAAGCTCTTTATGCCATGAAGGCGTTGACCTGCTATACGGCACAATTCCGGCAACCGCGTCAAAAACAATAGTTTTAAGGGACAGCCACGGCCTGCCCGCCTCGGTTTATTTGGGGGAAATACGCGCCGCCTGCCTCGAAAAAGGGATTAACATCATAACATGCTGCTGCCCCACAAGGCCAAGCGAAAAGCTGGAGCATATAATACTGCCCGGTCCCGGCATATGCTTCTTTACGGCCAACGAATACCACAACCCGCCGGAAAACGTTTACAAAACAATAAATACAGACCGGTTCTGCGATCCAAATGCGCTGGCGGCTAAAAAAAACCTGTCGGCATTCTTAAAAAAAGCAAGGAACGAGCTGCTGCGGGAAGCCGTAAGGCATTACAAAAGCGCGAGGGCCTATCACGTCGAGCTTGAAGAATATTACAGGGATACCGTTGATTTTGACGGGATACATGGGCTTGAGGATTCTGTTGCCGGGGACATTTTAAACCGCACCCCGTAAGGGACGCCGAGACGCCGACCCCTACCCGTTGATTTCCCAGCCCTTCGCCCTCTCCACGGCCCGTTTCCAGCCGTTATACTGCTGGCTGTTTCTTTTTGTAAATTATTAATATATTGTAAATAAACCACATATATGTTGTGTTCTCAATATTTATATGTTACAATATCATTGAGCTGATTTAGTTTGAAAAATACAAAAGAAGGGAACCAGGTAGGCGTGACCGCCATGCGGATTTCATGGTTGATCTGTGCAGACTTGGTGCATGGCGGTTTTTATGGCTTTTTCTTATAAACCACTTTGGAAACTATTAATCGACAAAGATATGAATAAAAAAGCTCTTATGACTGCAACAGGCATATCAAAATCAACAATGGATAAAATGGGTCGTGGAGAATTTGTTTCATTGGATATTCTTGATAGAATTTGCAGATATTTAAAATGTGACATTTCGGAAATTATCTGTTATAAGGAGTTTTAAGAAATGAATTATAAATACTTTAACACAAACTGTTTTGACTGGATGAAAGAACGGGAAGAAAATTCTATAACAGGTATAGTGACCGATCCGCCATACGGCGTTAAAGAATACACTCCAGCCGAAATTGAAAAACGTAATAATGGACATGGCGG
>WREG01000021.1 GCA_009779455.1 Oscillospiraceae bacterium | reverse complement strand
CCCAGTCGCGGCGTCCGTAAATAACCCGTACAACCCGCACTTCTTTATTCTTTGGTATATAAAAAACAAGATAATTGTCCACAGGTAAAAAACGGTAGCCTTTTGCAGTTAAAACTTCATTTTCAGGTGCTGCCCCTATTAAAGAGAAATCACGAAGCCGCTCAATAGAATCAAAAATTTTATCGGTCAATTTTCCCGCCGCCTTTGGTGAAAAAAGCTTATCGGAAATATAAGAAAAAATTTCGTCAATATCGGAATATGCGGCTTCGGATATTATTATTTTATTCAGCATATTTCTTTCTTAACCTTGCACGGGCTTCTTCTAAAGACATATATTTCCCATTTTCAATTTGCTTTTCGCCTTCGGCTAATTTAGCGTAAAGTTCAAGTAAAGCGTTCTTTTTTTCGTATTCCGCTATATCTACCAAAACATAGCGTCCGCGTCCGTTTTTCGTCAGGTAAACAGGATTATTTAAACCGCAATCTCTTAAAACATCATTATAATTACGCAAATCCGAAACCGGTTTTATATTAAGCATACAAACCACCCCCATCATTAATTATATCATATTTTAAGTAAAATTCAACATAATATTTTAAACATTATAAATTGTGCATTGAATATTAAAATCCCATTCCCGGAATATTCATCCCCTGCATCGGTCCCGCGACCTTCGCCATTTCTTCTTCCATATTGTCGCCGGCGCGGCGGACGGCTTCGTTCACGGCGGCCAGAATCAAATCCTCCAGCATGTCGATATCCTCGGGGTCGACGATTTCGGGCTTCATTTTTATAGCCTTTAATTCATGCCTGCCGTTGACGGTCGCCTCCACAGCGCCGCCGCCTGAGGACGCGTTATATTCGCGCTCCTCAAGCTCCTCCTGAACCCGCGCCATCTCGTCCTGCATATCCTGCAGCTTCTTCATCATGTCGTTCCTGTTTGTACTCGGTACCCTTGCCTTCATGTTGTTTCGTCTCCTTTTGTAATATTTTTGCAACAAAGTCCATTACTTCATTTGTGTGTTTTACAGCTTTAAATGTTATCGTCCCCGCTCATATAAAACAACCCCCTCATTTGCGATTTTACGCTCTATAGTCAGCTGCCTTGAACGGCGGTTGAAGATTTCAACGGTACCCGCCAATATATCCACAGGCTTTACCTTCATGCCCCGCATAGCCAAATGGGCGTCGCCTATCGCGTCAATCGGGCGTATGCCGTCATTCGGGACGACCATATAAAAATCGTAGTCGCTTTGCTCGTGCTGGGTTCCGTTTGCGTATGAGCCGAACAAATACAGTTTTTCAACAGGAACGGTATTTACAATTTTATCCCTTATTTTTAATATTTCTTCATTCATATCAGCCCTTCTCTAATTTTAACGATTTTCTTATAATAAATTTATCCTTCCGTCTTTAACCACAGAGCGGGGCGGACGCCGTTTATGTTTCGGTAATCTGACGAGCAGTTAGATGGCAGTACCGCAGAATCATCGGAAACAAAACTTCCGTCTACTATATTAGAGCAGGACGATAACAACGCGCCCGGCCCGTCAAATTGAAAATGCCCGTCGACCAAATCGGAGCAGCCCGATATGTCTATTCCGCCCTGGTCAAAGCCGTCCTTGCAAAACCCCATCACAGTGGCGACGCGGCGGCCGTTCGCACCGGGTGATCTTAATCTCCAATGCCAAACGATGCTGTCATTATCAACGGCGCGGCGGTTGAGATTGTACTTATCGTCCAGCCAAGGCAAAAACTCGTCCTTGCACCAGTCGCAATTTGGGTACATATACCGTGTTTTTATCTGCCCGCTGTCGCCGAAATACTTCAAAACCTCGTCAATGCTCAGAAAAAATATTTTATCGTCCGTGGGGTTTCCGCCCCTTGTGCCGTACCACGGGTTGTCGGGGTTTTCGTTCGTCACTTCGATAATACGTACGCGGTCGGCTTCGCTGAACGAATTATAAAACTCCCCGTTCAGGTATTTGCGCATATCGCAGGTTTCCCATGTGATTTCACTTTCACTGCCGTGATACGGCCTTCTTTCAATCACTTTTTCGGTTATTATAAGCGACCTGCCGCCCCGTTTGTCCAGCACATGCCAGTCGTATTTGCCGAATCGGATTTTCCCGCCGGGCGGGACGGGGATCGGCTTTACGGGATAGCCGCATTCGACGCACATTTCTTTGTTGCGCGGCGTTTTCTTTTTGCAATTCGGGCATTTCATTATTGCCATACCTCTCACATCATTTATTCTCTTAGCAAACTTATTCCTTGCGCCGCGCGGTAAAAAACAGCCTCTCAAAGCGGAACAAATATTTCCCGTCTTTTTGCGGTTTATATAACCCGTCAATTATGATAAAAATATCGTTTAAAAATTCGTTTTTTAACTCTTCGATATCGAGCCGTTCTAAAAACGGCTTGAACGCGGTAGACGAATACCACTCTATTATATCGCTTTTTGAATTCAATATGTGAGTATGTTTTGTCGTCCATATATCGGCCGGGGAAAACGCGTTAGGGTTTTCGCCTATTATGTCGTAATAATAACCGATATCATGATAATAAGCCGGGTTTTTTACCGGGAAGCGTTTATCCCATTTTTCACTTTTGACAAGGCCGCAAAAAGGTTCATAAACAGGCGTACCCATAAAATACGGTATTTGGACGGCAATCATCCCGTCAATATCCAGCAAATCAAAAAGGCGCGGCAAAAGCCTGTCATGGCCGGGCAGCCAATGAAGCACGGAATTGGAAAAAACGATATCGAAAGCCCCCAAATCCGAAAGGTCTTCATTTGCGTCCTTTAACAGCCACGTAATGCCCGAATGCGCCTGCCGCGCCTTTTCTATCATGCTGCGCGAGCTGTCTATGCCGATGATCTCCGCGTTTTTGTACCGTTTTTTAAGATGAGCCGTTGAATTCCCCGGTCCGCACCCGATATCAAGTATCCGCTTCGGGTCATTGAGCGGGATATGAGAGATTAGGTCAAATATAGGCTTATCCCGTTCGCCCGCAAACTGCAAATATAATTCCGCGTTCCAATCAGGCATGGCTGTTACCTCAAATCACAAAGTTGTATTGGTTTCGGGCTGCAAAAAGTATGTGACGGATTTCCCGGTTTCCAGGTCGGACAGCATCAAACCGCTGCCGACAAACTCGTAATTATATGTGGAGGTTTTCGTATTCCGAAAAATCGTGTATGTAACCGTGAGGGTTTTTTCTTTGGCATCCATAGTATACGCGCCGTCGTAGCTGCCGTCTAAAATGTCGCTCCCGATGCCCACAAGGTCGGCCAAAGAGGACAGCAGGCCGCTGTCGGACAGGTTCATCTTGAAAAAGATGATTTTCGCGCGCCCGTCTTCCAAGAATTCATAGCCCTGCTTCCCCGTGGAATCCATCCAGCGGCCCTGTATCCTGTTTTTCGGCAATTGCCCGCAAGAGGAAATAAGCATTGCCGCCGCAAGCAGCAGCGCTATGACGCTAAAAGAACGTTTTATGTTTTTCATAATATTTTTTCCTTTCTTTACCGCCAATCCCGTTCCGAGAGCTTGTTGATGCGGTTTATCTGCTCCATATAAAACGAAACCAGCCAGTCCCTGTCCTGAAAAAGCCCTATGGCCTTGCCGTGGTCGCCCCGCTGGACGGGCATCACATTCCAGACCCCGCGCTCGATTTTTTCCGCCGAAAATTCGCACTGCCCGTCGTCAAACGGGGCTTTTGCGGATATTGTGTTGACCAGCCCGTCGTTGGGGAGCCAGTCGTCGTTTATCGCTATATTGTTGACGGTGTTTTTGCCGTACCCGCCGATAATGGCGGCCAGCGGCTGCAAAACCGCCGACATATCACTTGACCCGACGCGCCTGGCGTTGCCTAAAACACTGATCATCGCGTCTCTCGTCCCGTCATACGGATAAGAAAAATAATAAATACCGGGGACGGGCTTTACCCACCCGTTTATTTTTCCCGCGCCTTCGAGGGTCAAATCATAATAAGCGTTGTCCCGCGTATGGCTCATTTTCACCATTTCGTCGAAATCAAGGCCCGCGCGGCCGTCGAGGCTTATGCCAATGGAGCCGAGTATGTCGCCCAGCCCCGTACCGTTCAATATGGAGGAAATGCCGTCCAGTATGCCGCTGAGAAAATTGCCGGTTTTGGCCCCGCCTATGGCGTAAAGCAAGGTGGTCCCGTTATGGGGGGCCGCAAGGGCCGTCACGCTGAATACCATATTCCCCTTGCCGCCCTCGAAAAGCGGCGAAACCCCCGCGCCGGACGCGGTCCGCTCCGCTTCGCTGCCCTCTGCCATAAGATGGGCGAACACGCGGACGGACGCGCCGCCGAAGCTGTGCCCGACAAGGTTGATTTTGCGGGCGTTTTTATGCCGCGCATTTTTATGCGCTGTGCTTTTGCGCAGGCCCCAGTCGGGGATAAGGGCCTCGCCGTAAGCCTTGCCGTAGCGCTCATGCCCGAACTCGGAGGAATGGGCCTCGCCGTAATCGACCGTGGCGCCTGTCAGCTGCGCGTAAAGCTCGCAGGCCCTGTCCCATGCGCTGTTCCATTCGCCGACGCTTGGGGCGTAGCATTCCACGCCCTTATCCTCAAGCATTTTCATCAGATCGCCCGCGGTCGCGCCCCAGTAATCGGCGTAGTTGCTGCCGGTTTTATCCGTACCCCAGCCGTTCAGCCCGTGCACAAAGACATAGGGATAAGGCTCCTGAACGCTGAACGCGCCCATATATCCGAGGACGCCCACACCCGCGCCGCCCGAAGCGATCACGCATGACAGTGCAATAATAATTATTTTTGTTGCCTTTTTCATGAAATATACCTCTTTATCAATCCGCGAAATTATCAAAATAGCCTTGGATCAATACGATCGGCGTGCCCTTGTCCCCGCTCCCGGAGGTCAGGTCGCAGAGGGAGCCGATAAGGTCGGCATAGCGGCGGGGGGTGGTGCCCTGGGTAGCCATCGTGCCTTTTAAATCCGCGTCCTTTTCCTTTATTTTGCCCCTTATGGCGTCGCTCAGCTCGTCGCCCCGCAGGCTGGAAAATTCGTTGTCAGCGAGGTATTTCAGTTTAAGCTCGTTGGGCGTGCCGTTCAGGCCGTCGGTATAGGCGGGGGAAATCACTGGGTCGGCAAGCTCCCATATTTTGCCTACAGGGTCTTTGAACGCCCCGTCGCCGTATATCATGACCTCGATATCTTTTCCGGTTTTAGCTTTTATATCGCTCTGCACCTTTAATATCAATTCGCGGCATTTTGAGGTCTCGGGGAAAAGCTTCACTTTTTCCTCCGTCGATTTATTCGTGCCGAGAAGCCCGAATTCGGTATTGTAGCCGCTTCCGTTCACGGGTGCGGTCAGAATGTCGTCAAGGCTGTAAACAGATTCCGCGCCGTTTGATATAAGCAGCCTTTTCGTGCGTTTTCTCGTATGTATGTCGCAGTTCAGCACATTTTTCGCGTACTCAAGTATGGCAAGGGGGCTGTTCGCGAGGATTATCTCGGCTTTGGCCCCCTCGCCCTCAACTATTGAAGTGTAATAATCAACATAATCCACACCCGTGAAGGGATGCTCGTTTTTCCCGAACAGCTCCCTGTATTTTTCCTTTGTCAGCGTGTCCGTCCAGGGGTTCACGCCGGACGCGTCAAGCCTGTCTACGTCCATAAGGTGGTTGCCGACCTCATCCGAGGGGTAATTCAGCATAAGGGTTATTTTTTGTGCGCCCCTCGCTATCCCTTTAAGGCAGATGGCAAAGCGGTTGCGGCTCAAAATGGGGAAAATGACCCCGATTTTGCCGCAGGGGAATTTCGCGCGGATATCCGCCGCGATATCGTCGATAGTTGCGTAATTCCCCTGCGCCCTCGCCGCTATCGCCTCCGTGGCGGCTATAACGTCCCGGTCGTTAAGGGAAAAACCGCCCTCATCCGCCGCCGCCAGCACGCTGTTCACGATTATAGCTGCCAGATCGTCCCCCTGTTTGATTATAGGGGCCTTTATCCCCCTTGATATTGTCCCTATGGTTTTCGACATAAAAAAATCACTCCATATTTATGTTAATAATGCAGTCAACAAAAAGAAGTAGGGGACGATGCCTACATCGTCCCGAAAAAAATCAAAGATTACTTTTTTATTATACACGCAAATAATGGCCGTGTCAATAAAAATTTCAAATTGATTGAAAATGTTATATAGTTTATGCTATAATGCTTTTGGTGATAATTTTGAATATAAATTTGAAAAAGGCATACGAACTGCTTGAAAAAACAACGCCCCTTGATTTTGACTGCGGGAAAATATGCGGTTCGCGCTGCTGCAAAGGCGACGGCATGACGGGGATGAACCTTTTTCCGCATGAAACAGATATCATTAAAAACGTCCCCGGCTTTTCCGTATATGAGTCGGACGGGAACATTTCCTATCCCGTGATGGTGTGCGGCGGGAGCTGCGACAGGCGGATGCGCCCTTTTGGATGCCGCATATACCCGCTTTTCCCGCTCGTCACCCTAGGCAGCCGCCAAAACCCGAAAGTCACCGTTATACACGACCCCCGGGCCGTGAAAAACTGCCCCCTCGCGGGCGGAAGGCTTCCATACCGGTTTACGTCAGCCGTAAGGCGGGCCGCGAAATACCTTGTCCGCGACCCGGAGATTTTGGAATATTTGATTAAAACGGGAGAGGAATTGAAAGAAATACAGCAATTATGCGATATATTAATTATTTGACGAAAATATGGGCATTCGGCAAAATAACTAAAACGCGAAAAGCTGTTATTTTCGGTAAAATTTAAGTAAAAAAACCGGATTTCCGCGTTTTGCGCGTGTTTTCGGGTCTTTTAACAAAAAAAGCAAAAATCGGCCAACTATCAAAAGGTGTACATTTTGATAGTTGGCTTTGTGTTGTTTATTTTACCAAAGTTCAACCGTAAAAATCAAGTGTTTTTTTCATAAAGTCATATGATTGTGAAGTATGCACAAAAAAATCCTGTGGCTATCATAACGTACACCTTTTGGCAGTGCATAATCATTATTTAAAGGAGCGGCAATTTATGAAGGTTCTTATCTATACCCCTCCTCCGCCGTCAGGAATGATGCGCGGCGGCGATACTTTACAGCTTCCCATCGGCCCGCTGATCATCGGTACATACGCAAAAAACGCCGGCCATGACGTTAAAATAATAGACGGCATAGTGTCTGATTCTTTTACTTCCGATGTTAGCGAAGGTTTTATACCTGATATTTTGGGTGTTTCCCTGCTGACTATGTATGGTATTCTCGATATTGACGGCATCCGCAGTTTTATTTCAGACGTTAAAAAGGTTGCCGACCCAACCGTGGTATTTGGCGGTGCCGGTGCAAGCGTTCTTTCTGAAATTCTGCTCAACGAAAAATTGGCCGATTATATAGTACACGGTCCGGGTGAAGAAGTCTTTGTCGAATTGTTGTCCGCTCTCGAAACCGGTTCTGATGTTTCCGGCATCCCCGGTGTCGCCTATCTTGACGATTCCGGTTCTTATGTCAAAACAGCAATAAAAAAGTGCGGCGGTTACGGCTTATCGCTCCCTTTGGACTATTCTCTGATGGATATAACGCGCTATTTTCATTACACGCTCGATAATAAAAAAGGACTTGCTATATGCACGTCCCACGGTTGTAAATACCGCTGTACATTTTGTTATAATGAATCTTTTTATGCCTGTTCTTATCAGACCCGCCCTGTTTCTGTCATTATTTCTGAAATGAATTTCTTGAATAAGAATTATAATATTGAACACTTCATAATATTAGACGAATGTTTTGGTATCGACAAGGAATGGATGTATGAGCTTTGCAACGAGATTATAAAAAAATTCCCGTCGGTTACCTGGTGGTGTCAACATCATGGGGGAATGAAAACAAGGGAAGATTATGAGCTGATGTATAAGGCGGGCTGCCGTGAAGTTTGCATCGGCGTAGAATCCGCAGACCCTCAAATGAGTATAAAAATTCGTAAGGCTATTGACTTGACGCGCATCCCGCCAGAAATTGACATGATGCACGACATAGGTTTTTCAGTCTTAGGCGCTTTTATTTTAGGTTTTCCCGATGAAACATTCCAACAATTGCTGCGGACGTGCGAGTTCATGTTATCTTCAAAGATGGATGGCTTTTACATCAGTAAGTTTTACCTTATCCCCGAAACAAAAATATACGATGAACTGGTCAGCGAAGGCCGTTTTAAAATGCCTAAAACCCTGAAGGAATTTCAAATATTTCTATCTTCTAAGAATTATACAAATTACTCAAAAATACCTGACCGCGAATTGAATGTGGTGATGGCCTTTTTTAACCTTATGATCAAATTAAAATTTTTATTTAGCGAAAAAAATGTTTTGAATAACCTGTATACGGTTTTAAAAAAGCGGATTATAGGCAGCGGAAAAAATAAACAATTTATTTTTTATACTTTTTTGTTTCATTTCCAAATGTTGTTGTGTGTTTTCGCGCATCCCTTTATACGTAAAAAATATAAGCTGTTATTCCGAAATTATGAAAGTTATACCCCGGACAAAAAATAACAGCGGTTTATTAAGGTATTCTAATTATATCAAACGAGGAACCGGCAATAACCGCGTAAAAAGGGACGCCGGGAGCGACGTCCCCTGCGACCCTGTATCCTAAGAATGATAGTCCTGCAATGATTTAACCGCTTTCGCGTTCCCGGGGTTGGCCAGGCATTCTTTTATGCCCGTCGCCGCCGCTATTGCCGCCGACATTGTCGTAATATACGGCACCTTGTTTTTTATGGCGGCTTTTCTGATATAGGAATCGTCGGTCGCGCTGAGTTTTCCGACGGGGGTGTTTATGATAAGCTGTATCCCGCCGTCCTGTATCATTTCGATTATCTCGTCGCTGCCCTCGTAGATTTTCTTTACGTGCCTTACGTTTTTTATGCCTTTTTCGACTAAATAAGCGTATGTGGTCCCCGTGGCCGCGAAATCAAAGCCGCAGCCTTCAAGTATTTTCGCCGCTTCAAGGGCTTTCGGCTTGTCGCGTTTTATGACGCTTATAAACGCGGTGCCATTAAGGGGAAGTTTGGATTGGGTGGCCTCTATCGCCTTGTAATAGGCAAGGCCGAAGGAGGGCGCCATCCCGAGAACCTCGCCCGTGGAGCGCATTTCCGGCCCCAGCACCGGGTCTACCTCCGGGAACATATTAAAGGGGAAAACGGCTTCCTTCACGCCGAAATGCTTTATATCGCTCCTGTGGTATGCGGAAAGGTCGATTTCCTCTCCCGTTATCTCCGAAAGCATCATTTTTGTGGCTATGGGCACCATCGAAATGTTGCAGACCTTTGAAACAAGCGGCACCGTGCGGCTGGCGCGGGGGTTCGCTTCTAATACATATACTTTATCTTCGCAAATGGCGTACTGCATGTTCATAAGCCCGCACACCCCAAGCTCGTTGGCAATATCAGCCGTGTATTTATAAATTGTTTTAAGGTTTTCATCGGATATTTCAATAGACGGGATGACGCAGGCTGAGTCGCCTGAATGCACCCCCGCGTATTCTATGTGCTGCATGACCGTCGGCACGAAAACGTGTTTTCTCCCGTCGGCGAGGGCGTCGGCCTCGCATTCCAGGGCGTTGTCGAGGAACCTGTCTATCAATATCGGCCTGTCCTCGCTGACGTCTACCGCCGCCGCCATATATTCCCTCAGCATGTCGTCGTCGTGGACGACCTCCATGCCCCTGCCTCCCAAAACGTAGGACGGGCGCACCATTAGGGGGTAGCCTATCCCGTCCGCTATTTTCAGCGCGCCTTCAACGTCAACCGCCATGCCCGACTGCGGCATGGGGATGTCCAGCTTTTCCATCATCTTCCTGAACAGGTCCCTGTCCTCCGCAAGGTCTATGACGGAGGGCTTAGTCCCCAATATCCTCGCCCCGAGGCGTTCAAGTTCGCCCGCTATGTTGAGGGGCGTCTGGCCGCCGAACTGGACGATTATCCCAATAGGGTTCTCCCTTTTATATATGCTCATAACGTCCTCGACGGTCAGAGGCTCGAAATAGAGCTTGTCGGAGGTGTCGTAGTCCGTGGAAACCGTCTCGGGGTTGCAGTTGACCATTATTGTTTCAAACCCCATGTCCCGCAGGGCAAAAGCCGCGTGGACGCAGCAGTAGTCGAATTCGATGCCCTGGCCTATGCGGTTCGGCCCGCCGCCTAAGATCATGACTTTCGAGGGATTAGGGGTTAGGGATTTGGGATTAGAATTTTCAGATGTTTTATTGTATGTTGAGTAATAATAGAATTCGGGTGTTTTCACGCCGCTGACTTGGACCGCGTCGAAGCTTTCAGCCATATTTATGCTTTCCCTTGCGGCGCGGATTTCGTCTTCGGGCGTTTCAAGTATTTTCGCCAGGTATTTGTCGGCAAAGCCGTCCAGCTTCGCCTGTTTAAGCAGATTTTTGTCAAGCGGCCTGCCTTTTCCGGCAATCAAAGCTTCTTCAAGCTCCACAAGCTCTTTCATTTGGGTTAAGAAATACCTGCCGATTTTTGTGATTTCATATAATTCGTCAACGGAAGCCCCTTTTCTGAAGGCTTCGTACATTATAAACTGCCTTTCGCTTGTGGGGTAGTTTAATTTTTCAAAAAGCTCCTCTTTTGAAAGCTTATTGAAATTTTTCGCGAACCCAAGGCCCCAGCGGGAGTTTTCAAGGGAGCGTATGGCCTTTTGGAAGGCTTCCTTATACGTTTTGCCGATGCTCATCACCTCGCCCACGGCGTGCATCTGGGTACCCAGCTTGTCTATCGAACCCTTGAACTTCTCAAAGGCCCAGCGGGCGAATTTTACTACTACATAATCCCCTGACGGCGTGTAGCTGTTTAAAGTTCCGTCCCTGTAATAAGGGATATCTTTTAAAAGCAGCCCGCAGGCCAAAAGCCCCGAAACATAGGCTATCGGGAATCCCGTCGCCTTTGAAGCCAGCGCCGAGGAACGGGAGGTTCGGGGGTTTATCTCTATAACGACAACCCTGTCGGATACGGGGTCGTGGGCCATCTGCACGTTTGTGCCGCCCACCACGCCTATGGCGTCAACTATGGAATAAGCGATTTTTTGCAGCCTGCCCTGCAATTCCTCCGGGACTGTCAGCATGGGGGCCGTGCAGTAGGAATCCCCGGTATGCACGCCCATTGGGTCAACGTTTTCGATAAAGCATACCGTTATTTTGTTGCCCGCCGCGTCGCGGACTACCTCCAGTTCCAATTCCTCCCAGCCGATAACTGATTCTTCAACCAGTATCTGCCCGATAAGGGAGGCCGAAATCCCCCTTTTTGCGACGGTGCGAAGCTCGTCTGCGTTGTATACAATGCCGCCGCCCGTGCCGCCCATTGTGTATGCGGGACGGATCACGACGGGGTAGGAGAGGGCCTCCGCTATTTTTTCGGCTTCTTCAATGCTGTAGGCGGGCTCGCTTTTCGGCATCCCGATACCCAAAGAATTCATTGTTTCCTTGAATATTATCCTGTCCTCGCCGCGCTCTATTGCGTCAAGCTGCACGCCCAGCACTTCGACGCCGTATTTTTTCAGCACCCCGGCCTTATCAAGCTCCAGGCAAAGATTAAGCCCCGACTGCCCGCCTAAATTCGGCAAAACGGCGCAGGGGCGCTCAACTGCGATTATTTCTTCAAGCCGTGCTACGTTCAGCGGCTCAATGTAGGTCTTGTCGGCGGTACCCGGATCCGTCATTATCGTGGCCGGGTTGGAATTCACGAGGACAATCTCATATCCCAAACTCCTCAGCGCCTTGCACGCCTGTGTACCCGAATAGTCGAATTCGCAGGCTTGGCCGATGATTATCGGCCCCGAGCCTATAATCAAAATCTTCCTAATATCCGTCCTTTTTGGCATATAACCGCTCTCCCTTTCAGCTTCGTCTTTTTGTTTGACCATAATTTATTATTTTAGCATAGACCGGCGCAAAATAAAAGGGGGGATGCGTTTATTTTTTTTATTTTAAGTATCTTTCAATTAACAAAAAAATTAGCGGATAATTTTATATATATTTTATAAGGCATCTTCTTTTTCAGTTTCGATAACGCGCAGCATATGTTTATACAGGGTATATACATATTTTGATTCGGGATTTCAGTATTGACGCACGGCGGGCTGTGTGATATCATAAAATCACCATATAAATTGCGGGGGGCACTTCAAAATGCCGAGAAATGTCATAATTATACACGCCGACCAGCACCGCGCCGACTGCATAGGCTGTTACGGCAACCGCGATGTGAAAACGCCGCACATCGACGCGCTGGCCGCCGACGGCGAACGGCATGACAATCATTTTACCGTTTATCCCTTATGCACGCCGTCGCGCTATTCGCTCCTGACCGGGACGTACGCAAGCCGCCATCTCGGGACCAACAACCGCTGCGCGGTCCCGCCGGGCATAGGCACCTTCGCGTCGGTTCTGCGGGCCGACGGGTACAATACCGCCGCCGTGGGGAAGATGCATTTTACGCCGACATGCCTCGACGTCGGCTTCGATTCGCTGACCTTGGCCGAACAGGACGGCCCCGGACGCTTTGAGGACGATTACCACCGATATTTATTAAACCTCGGGCTTGTTGACCGCACAGATATCATCGACCAGTTCTATACCTACCGCGCCAACGCCCCGGACGGGTATTTGGAAAGCTTCGGCGCCGCCGCGTCCGATTTGCCGACGGAACACCACTCGACGACGTGGATAACGGAACGCTCCTTGGAAAAAATCACGGCCTTCGCCCCCGGCAGGGGCAACCTGCTGATGACAGGCTATATCAAGCCGCACCATCCCTTCGACCCGCCCGGGTCTTACGCGGATATGTACGACCCGGGCGCATTGTCTATATTGCCCGGTTGGGCAGAACAGCTGTCAGAAACCGACAGGCGCAAATCAAACGGCTACTTCAATTATGATATGCTGACGGAAGCCGCGCTGCGGCGGGTTATGGCGATGTATTACGGCACGGTTTCCCATATCGACGACGGCGTGGGGCAAATCGTAGCGCGGCTCAAAGAAGCGGGGCTTTACGACGACGCGCTGGTCATCTACACCTCCGACCACGGCGAATATATGGGCTGGCATCATTTGCTGCTCAAAGGCAATTATATGTACGAACCCGAGGTGAGGATACCGCTGATTGTAAAATACCCTAAATCGTGGAATCGGAGAGGGACTGTCGATACGCTGTCAAGCAATATAGATATCGCGAAAATGATATGCCGCGTATGCGAAGCCGAGCCGTCTAAAAGCATGGACGGCAGGGATATTTCCGATATGGGCGGGGGCAGGGAATATGTCGTCTGCGAACGCATGACGGGGCAGTGGGACTATATGGTGCGGACAAAAACGCATAAATTGCTGATATCGGGCGATGCGGCCGATTTGCGCCTGTTCGACCTCGCTAACGACCCGCACGAGCTGCAAAACATAGCACCTGACCCGGCAAACGACGCGCTTATCGGCGAAATGAAAGAAATGCTTATGAACGAGCTGGTGTTCCGCCGCGGGCTTTACGCCCATTCAAACGCGAAGGCGCCTGTAACAAACGGCAGAACGCCGGAGGACACATGCGCCGAGCGGAAAAAGCGGTCGCATATGACGGCGGAGCTGTGCGACGTCAAGCCGACCGAAATCATTTGGGATTATTAGAGTTAAAATACAGAAAAAGGAACCAGGTTGTACAGGGAAAGCGCGGGGTATGTTTATTCGATGCTAGAAAATGAGTTAAAAAACGGAAGGCTCGTCCAAACGGAAGTTTAAACGCGGACAAATATAAGGCGGGCTTAAAGTAAATAAAGATAACGCAACACATAAAATTATACAAAATATTTTTTATTTTTTTGGGTAAGATTTTATTTCATCTGTTCGCCCAACTATGAAATCAACGCTTGTATTATAAAAATCCGCAAGCTTCATCAGTGCTTCTATCGGGATATTTATCATCCCGCTTTCGTAGTCGGAATATGTGCTTTGCTTGACGCAAAGATAATTCGCCAATTGCACCTGTTTATAGTCGTTATCCTCCCTCAAGTTTCTGATTCGTTCAAATTTCACATTTATCACCCCAAAACATAATAAAATATAGGCAGTACCTATATTGACTTTTATAGGTACTGCCTATATAATTATTTCAGCAAAAAATTATTATTTTTAGGAGGTCATAATATGTTAAAAACGAAAAAACTTATTGCGTGTTTCTTGGCGCTCGCATTTATTCTGCCTGTTTTTGCGGGAATGCCCGCGTTCAGCGCGGCGGCGGAGAATGTTTTAATCGGCGATGTGGACGGCGACGGGGAGGTAGGCGCCGCCGACGCCAGAATGATCCTTCGGCACGTGGCGAAGCTTGAATTGCTGAACCCGGAGCAGATGAAAAGAGCCGACGTGAACGGCAACGGCGAGATCGACGCCTCCGCCGCAAGGCAGGTTTTGCGGTTTACGGCGAAATTAGTCGATAAATTTGCGGCAGTTAGTGCTTCCCCGGTAGTTAATGAGCGCGGAAATACAGTCGGCAACATTGTCAACTGGGGACATGCGGCTATTCAAGGTGAATGGATTTATTTCAGAAATAGTAAAGATGACGATAAACTGTACAAAATAAATGTTGACGGAAGCGGCAAGAAAAAGCTGGGTGATGATGAATCTGTAAACAGCATTAATGTTATAGGCGAGTGGATCTATTATTGCTATAGGGAAACTGTAGAAAACATTAATTCACCCCGCGGCATATATAAAATAAAAACAGACGGCACGGAAAGGCAAATGCTGGTTGATGCAAATGACGCTGCATTTATAAATGTAATCGGTGATTATATATATTTTGGTAATTATGCTGAAGGCGGTATATGCCGTGTGAAAATAGACGGTAGTGAGAAAAAATTACTGACTGACGATTATGCGATGTATATTAATGTGGTTGACGATTGGATTTATTATTCTTACAGAAAACTAAATGGTGGCGATAACGGTGTTAACAGAATAAAAACCGACGGAACAGCAAAACAAAAATTAAATGATGACCCATCAACTCATATTAATGTGGTTGGCGATTGGATCTATTATCAAAAAAATCCCAACTACGGTGGAATGGCTGGTTTGTATCGTATAAAAACCGATGGAACAGTCAAGCAGGAAATAAAAGAAGAAAGCTATGCGTGGGGTGGAATGACGGTTTCCGATGGTTGGATTTATTGCGCTTATTATGCCGGTATGATCCGAGTAAAAATTGACGGTACAGATGAACAAAAATTAACGGATGAATTTATGCAGCCATTCAGTATCATTAATGATGGGATTTATTATTATCATTATAGCGATAGTGATAACACCATAAGTATGTACCGCATAAAAACCGACGGCAGCGAAACGCAGCTTGTTGACTGATTTTAAAATAAAGTCGAAGCCCCGCAGCTTTTCTGCGGGACTTTTCATTATTATGTTTGCTTTTTCAGAGAAAAGGTGTATAATATAAATAATTCAAACATGAAAAGACAGGAGTTGGCCATAATGAGCGAAACAGTGGCAAGTTCGCAATCTTTGCCTGAATTGATAATGGGGATGATTACCGCCGAAACGGTAAAAATTTGCGAGGACAACGGCGTCATTACTTTAATCCCTCTGACATTTGAACAAGAAACGCATGAAAACGACCCCACCGCGAACTGGACAGCAGAGCAATGGGAAAAAATCGGCGAAATGCTGGATGAATCTGAGCGCGATTTCGAAAACGGCAATTTTAGGGACGCTTTTGAGGTCTTAGAGGAAGCGAGAATAAAATATGGCTTATAAGGTCAATCAATCCGATGCATCTGAACGTGATTTGAACGGCATTCTCGATTATTTATCTGAAACGCTCGCGGCCCCACAGGCAGCCCGTAATTTTTATAATAAATTAATGGATTGTTTCGATAAATTGCAGGATTTTCCTTTTTTGTTCCCGTTGTGCAGGATTCAGAAATACGCCGCGAAAGGCATACGTTGCGCGGTAGTAAAAAACTACATTGTATTTTATAAAGTGGATGAAAAAAATAAAATAATAAAAATCCATCGAATCGTTCACGGTTCTATGGATTTGACAAAAATCTCATTAGACTTCTTGCGAAACTAAATTGACATATCAAAATTACAGATTCCGGCGATAAGATTGAACCTCAAGCCAAAGCGCTTTCTGCGATTACGATACCGTTCAGACAGGATTTTGAATCTCTT
>WREG01000020.1 GCA_009779455.1 Oscillospiraceae bacterium | reverse complement strand
GGGTTCTTCCCTTTCAAGCGTGTATGCGTCCTTTAATTTTACGTCTTTAAGCAAATCCTCGCGCAATAATTCTTCAACATATAAAGCTATGGCGGGCGCCGCGCTCAGCCCCGGGGATTCAATACCCGCCGCATTGATAAATCGCCCGTTAGCGAAGCTTTTCCCTATAATAAAATCGTCCGTATCGGGATGCGACCGAAGGCCCGCGAACGAGGTGATGATATTCCGTAAATTAACGGACGGGACGGATTTCAACGCAAGCGTTTTTACATTGTCAAGACCTTCGTCGCGGGTAGAAGCGTCATTTTTCGTCTCCGAGTCCAGCGTGGACGGGCCGATAAGCAGGTTCCCGTCAACTGTGGGGGTGACCAGCACGCCTTTTCCGAGCTTTGTGGGGCATTGGAATATTGTATGTGAAACCGTATCCCCGGAGATTTTGTCTAAAAGGAAATAATCGCCGGAGCGCACTTTTATTTTAAATGATTTGTCGCCTATCATAGCCGCGACGTCGTCGGAATAGACGCCCGCCGCGTTTATGACAAATTTCGCCGCAATATTGCCATATGTAGATTTAATATTGAAAACGCCGCCGCCCTCTATAGACGTGACTTCGCAGTTCCTTATAAACTCCGCGCCGTTGGTCACGGCGTTTTCAACCGCGGCGATAGTCAGCTCATAAGGGCATACGATGCCCGCCGTCGGGGCGAGAAGCGCGCCCACGGCCTCCGGGCTGATGTTAGGTTCCAGTTTCTGAAGCTCTTCCCTGCCGAGAAGCTCCATATTGGGGACTCCGTTTTTAACTCCCCTTTCGTACAGCTTTTCTAAATGCTTTATTTCATCGTCTGAAAAAGCAACCACAAGTGAGCCGTTGTTTTTATATGGGACTGACAAGCTTTCGCAAAGCCCGGGCATCATTTCCGTGCCTTTTACGTTAAGCTTCGCTTTCAATGTGCCGGGTTCGGGGTCGAAGCCCGCGTGGACGATGGCTGAGTTGGCTTTCGTCGCGCCCATAGCCGGATCGCCTGTTTTTTCGAGCAGGGCGAGCTTCAAATCGTATTTTGAAAGCTCCCGCGCTACAAGTGCGCCCACTACACCCGCGCCTATTATCGCCGCGTCATAAATCATATTATTTTCCTTTCTTTTTGGTTATATGGTAACTTTACAAAAGTTCCGTCTGAAAATTCAATATAGGGATACATTGCCATTGCTGCACCATCCTTTCCTTCTTCATTATACTATATCTTTTTCTTTTTTTCAATAGAAATTATAAATCATCCTCTATATAGCTCAAAATCCATCATAACAGGGATAAACCCCGCTCCTTTAAGGGCTTTTGCGGCTTCTTTCGGATACTTTTTCACGCTGAGTTTTTTCAAAAACGGAAATATCCGGCGTTTTTTGAAATTTTCCGCGAAAATATTAAGCGCTTCCGGCAGGCTTTCAAAATCGAAAACGCGCAATTCCCTGCCATGCTTTTCGAAAAGCGCTGTTGGGACGCCCTTTTTCAGCGCCGCCGCCGTGCCGGGTACGCAGATGAAACTGCGGTTTTCCAAGTGGGGCAAAATTCTTCCCCAGCTTTGCGCGGGGTCGGAGGCCGCAAGCCAGGTTATGCCGTCCGGCGGGCTTTCAAGGGCTGCGACCGTACCCGCGAATTCCCTGTCCCTGATAAACTGCGCCCCTGACATGCCGTATACAAAATATCCGCGCCGCGCCTTGCCCGTATATTCCCATATGCGGAGCGTTTCAAGGGCCGCGCCCCATGATATGCCCATGTCCCCTGCTGTTTCGCGGCACAGAACCACATTCTTATCAAAAGCCCTGTCCAGATATTCCTCGACGGTAAGCCGTTTGAGCGGTCTCGTAATTTCCCATCTTCCGGCTGAAAAAGCGGATACGCGGGCATTTATCCGGCGTTTTGCCGTGCAATTTTTGGTCTTTTCGCGCTCAATCCATTGCCGCACGGGCGCAAAGCTGTCGGCGTGTACAAGCCCCTTTTCCGCCAGCGACAAAAGCGCGTCAAAAGCCTTGCCGCTCTCGGCTATGCCTAAGCCTGATATAAAACTCGCGCCGCGTCTCAAAAGGGCTTCGTAGGCCGCTTTTTCGCCGCCCTCCAACGCTTCGGCGGCTTCGGCAATGTCCGCGTCCCAGTCTATGTCGCCATATGAATAAAAACCCAGCCTGAACTGCCCCGCCTCTTTGGAGGCGTTTTCGCCTGATATATTCCAAAATACATCGCCCGACGAAAGCGCGGCGTCGAGCAGGTTGGGGTTATACCCGTTAACGCGCACCGGGAGCAGGGCGTTTTCCCATAATTCCGGCAGAAAAGCCTTTCCCGCAAGCGCTTTTAGGGCTTTTTCCATCTGCTCGCCCGGCGGGGCGGGTATCCACAGCCTGTTCGCCGCCAAAGCCGCGTAATTCTCGGCCGGGGCTGTTTTTATCTGCCTTCTTCTGGCCGCCACCGTGCCGTGACGCGCCCTTTCGTAGAGGTCTGCATGGTAATAAAGCCTGTCGTCTTTTACCGCGCTCCCTTTTTCGCATAACCCGTTTAATATGCCGAGCGCGGTCTTTTCTTCCCAAAAATACCGTTCCGCTATCTGCGAAGGCTCCTGCGGGCCGCGATACCTTAAAACGCGCCGTACAATATCAAGCCTTGCCGTGGCATCATCACCGTTTTCAAGAGCGGTTCTGTATTGTTCCTCATGTTCCGCCGCTATCCAAAGCCCCGGCTCTATATATAGAGCGCGGCCTTCCGCCGACAGCGCCTCGAACCATTCTATCGGCAGGGGCAGCTCCCCCGCTGTCAAATCCCCCTCCGCCATCAGCAGCGAATGGAGGTGTTTTTCGTCCTCCGGCAACTTACGCCGCTCCGACGCTATGGCAAGCTGCTCGGCGGCGGGCTTTATCTGCCGCAGTTCCTTTAGCGCGTCCCGCGACGCACCCGTTATTTTTGCCGTGGTCGGGTTGTAGTCGTAAAGCAGCACGGCTTCCGCCTGCCGCCGCAGGGGCAGGGACATGGGCGACGGTGTGTCGCACAAAACCTCGCGCACCCGTATGGCGTTTGACTTTATATCCCCCAATACGGCTTCAAGGCCGGGGATATCCCAGTAATCCTCCATGCACTCCCGCTTTGTCTCCCTTATCAGCGGATGGCCGCCGTCGCCTATAACGGAATCCAGCATCTCCGCGCCGCGGAGCCGCTGCACCCACAGGGGCTGCCTCTGCGCCGCCTTGCGGACGCCCATCATAAGCGCCCTCCCGGCGTTGTACCTGAAAGTCATATGGAACAGAGGCGCAGAGGGCAGGATCGCTTCGAGAACCGGCCTTATTTCGTCTATATTTATCGATTGGAGCAGGTTCGCGGGTATGGCGTTTTTTTCGCCGGCCATAAGCAATATGCCGTCGTCGTCGCAAAAGAAGCCAATGTCCGCGTCGGAAACCCGCGCGGCCCGGTCGCGCAGAAGAAGGGCAAGGGGGGCGTTTATCTGCTTGCCGAACACGGAATGCAGCATAAGCTGGTTGCCGCAGTCGCTGTCATGGAAATATTCGGCAATAATCGTCCTGTCGTCGGGCAGGGCCCCCGTAGCCTCGATCTGCCTGCAAACGAAATCCGCCGTTTTTGCCGCCATATCCCCGTCAAGGCCGAAATCCCTTAATATGGGCTTTATCGCTTCTTTCCTGCTTGCGTTTTCGGCACACGCGTCGGCAAGCCTCCGCATCAATTTGCCGAAGGCGACCCCCGTCTGCAACCTGCGCCCGAACCGCGAGTTGCGCCAGAAGGGCGGCGTCGCGCCCTCTGAATTCGCCGGCGCGACGGTTACGCTGTCGCGGTCTATCCTCATTATTTTCCACGGGAAAGCGCCCAATAAAAATTTGTCCCCGACCCGCGCCTCGAATACGAATTCCTCGTCAAGCTCCCCCAGCTTCGCCCCGCTTTCGGCGCGGACGGCGAACATGCCCGTGTCGGGTATCGTGCCGCCCGCCGATACGGCAAGCATACGGCTGTAGGCGTCGCCCTCGACGCGTTCGTTTATCCTGTCATACAGTATCCTCGGCCTAACGGGCCAATCCTGCTTATGCTCGTAATCGCCCGCGAGCATTCCCAATATGGATTTTACGTCATCTTTTTTAACGTCTTTGAAAGGGTATGCGGCGTTGATTACCCCCATAACGCCGTCAACCGTGTACCCTTCCCCCGTGGCCATTGACACGAGATGCTGGGCTAAAACATCGAAGCATAACCGGGGGGAATGCATACGCTCTACCCCGCCCGTGCACGCCGTATAGGCGGAAAAGCCGCAATAAAGCCCCTCCGCGTCGGTGCGGGGGAATATGTTCATGACGCTCACCCGTCCGGGGTTATGCCCGGCGCGGCCCAGCCTCTGCATCAGGCTTGAAATCGAATCAGGCGCGCCTATCTGCACCACGCGGTCGATGTCCCCCACGTCGATACCCAGTTCCATTGAGGAAGTCGCGCAAAGAAGCCGCAATTCCCCGCTTCTGAGGGCCGTTTCCGCCTCATGCCGCTGTTCCTTCGATACGCAGCCGTGGTGGGTTTTGGCGAAGCCCTCCCCGGCTATGCGGTTGACGCAGAACGCCAGCTTTTCGGCGTGCATCCGTCCGCCGACAAAGGCTATGACGCTACGCTCCCCGTCGCAGCATTCGTATACAGAGCGGGCGATTTCGGGCCATATGGTGCCTTCGGGCAGAAATGAAGCGTTGCCGGCGGGGCTTGTGACCTCTATCCTCGCGTCCTTTTTCATTTTCGGGGCTATAATATTTACGTTTTTACTCGGATATGACAGATATTCCGCCACTTCGTCCAGTGGCTCGATAGTGGCCGACAGCCCGACCCTCTGCAAGGGCTTCCCGCACAACCTGTCGAGCCGCGCCAGCGAAAGCATCAGATGCGCCCCTCTTTTCGTGTCGATAAGGGCGTGAAGCTCGTCCAGTATTACCGCTTTCGCTGTTTTAAGCATTTTTTGGCCGGAAACGCTTGTCAGGAGAAGGTACAGCGACTCCGGGGTGGTTATAAGTATGTGCGGAGGGGATTTTATCATCTCGCGGCGCTCGCGGGAGGTGGTGTCGCCCGTCCTTATGGCGACGGAAATTCCGTTTCCGGCGGTTTCGGGGGGAATCCCGTCTTTTATCTCCTCGCGCAGTATGCCGCCCAGCGGCTTGTGCAGGTTTTCCCTGATATCCCCTGCCAAAGCTTTAAGCGGGGAAATATAGATAAGCCGCAGCCCGTTTTCAAGCTTGCCGGCCCTCTGCAAGGTCTTCATTTCGTCGATGAACACCAAAAAAGCGGACAGCGTCTTGCCCGTGCCGGTCGGCGCGGACAGAAGCGTATGCCCGCCTGCGGCGATAACAGGCCAGGCCCCCGCCTGGACGGGGGTCGGTGCGCCAAGGGCGGCCTCGAACCACTGCCTTGTGTATTTATGGAACAGGTTTAATGGGTTTATTGACATTCTAATTACTCACAAGAATTAATCCTTCATTTTCATATTTCATTAGTTTATCAGCCTTCGATATCATCGGTATTAATTTCATAATATTCCCACAGTGAGATTATTACAAGCCCCAAAGGCTGCGCCGGGTCTATTTCCGGGAACTCATATTTTGCGCAGCCGGGCAATATAAAGCAGAACCCCGCTAAAACCATTGAAATTATCGGAATTTTCATAAATTTCACTGTCACATCTTCCCTTTTCACATTTTAGAGGTTGCCTAAAGAATATTTTCCAGCCTGTTCCTCATATAATCGTCCAAGAATTGCACACTTTTCGCCTTTTCCGCAAGTTCATGGAGCCTGTCCCGCCATTCGCCTGATTTTAGCGCTTTTATTTCCCTTATAAGAATATCATCATCATTATTGCTGTCATACGCGTGGTCGTAATCGAACAGCGGGGCCATGCCGACATATTCACCCATGTCTGCGCCGCGTAAAAACCCGAAATTCCCGGCGTGCCTGTCACCGTTGCCTGTTAAGGCGTCCAAAAACAGCATATCAAACCCGCGTTCGCCGAATACCCGCAATATATCTTCGTTTGAAAAACTTTCCGCGTCGATGCGGCCGGAAGCTTCGGCGGGCTCAAACATGATTTTGTCAGAGGTAAAGTTTTTGACCGCTATCCCGTCGTCATGTTCATATATTTCGACAGTCGAAATCCCAAGCGTTTCGGCGATTTTAGAACACAGAATTTCCTTTTTATCGCTTCTCTTTATAAGCGTATCTTTGTCCCGCCAATATTTTGTCAGATATCCGTTGACATATAAGGTCGGTATCGCCTCGCCCGCGTATTCGCCTTCACCTTGCCAAAAATCATTATAATACGGCGATATTTCGGAAAACGTTACATCTTCGTCGTCTGATTTTATCCAGTAACAGTCCGAAAGCGACAGCGCGTGGGTCGTCCTGTCTATAACCTCCCTGTTCCCCTGCCCGAACAAAACCCCGCGAAGCTGGCGCGATGCCGTGTTGGAGCGTTCGGAATACCGCTTATGGAACCAGTCCATAAATACGGTTTCGTTTTGATTTTCAGACAATAGCCCGGGCAATAAGTTTCTATTAAAAACTTTCATGCCGGAAATATTTAAGACCGCCACATCTTTGCACATCAGGAATAAGCCCATTGAAATACCTCTAAAAAAATTCTACGCTTTCATTATAACATAAAAAAATAAAAATTTCCAGTTTTTTATTGAAAATATTTATATTATATGCTATAATAATTTTGTATATAAAAATAATCGGGGGTTTGCTATGAAAACGATCAGGCTCGGGACATCATCTTTGCAGGTACCCACTATCGCCGTGGGCTGTATGCGCATAAAAGGCCTTGGCTCCGCCGAGGCGGAAAAATTCGTTCAGGCCGCGCTCGAGCTGGGGCTCAACTTCTTCGACCACGCCGACATATACGGCGGCGGGGGATGCGAGGAGGTCTTTTCGGGCGCCATACACATGAGCGATGACGTTCGTGAAAAAATAATCCTGCAATCGAAATGCGGCATCCGTTCCGGCAGGTACGATTTCTCGAAAGGGCATATTTTGTCCTCCGTTGACGGCATTTTGTCCCGGCTTAAGACCGATTATTTAGATGTTCTGCTTTTGCACCGCCCCGACGCGCTGGCGGAGCCTGAGGAAGTCGCGGAAGCCTTCGATGCCCTTTATTCGGGCGGCAAGGTGCGGAACTTCGGCGTTTCTAACCATAATCCGATGCAAATTAAATTGCTTAAAAAATATTTAAACCAACCTATTGTGGCAAATCAGCTCCAGTTCAGCCTTACAAATGCGACCATGGTTTCGCAGGGAACCCACGTCAACATGAATGTTGACGACGCGGCGGGCCGCGACGGGGGCGTCCTTGATTTCTGCCGCCTGAACGACATAACGATACAGCCCTGGTCGCCTTTCCAGCACGGGTTTTTCAGCGGGGTTTTTATCGGCAACGAAAAATTCCCGGAATTAAACGCGAAGCTTGACGAGACGGCCGAAAAATACGGCGTGGATGCGACAACTGCCGCCCTCGCGTGGATACTGCGGCACCCCGCGAAAATGCAGCCCGTTACGGGCACGATGAACATAGGGCGGCTAAAATCCTGCGCCAAAGCCGCCGATATCACCCTCTCACGGGAGGACTGGTACGCCCTGCACCTCGCCGCGGGGAACGATTTGCCGTAAATAAATATTATGTTAATTATGAATCATGAATTAAAACAAGGAGGATAAATCTTATGTTACTGCTATTCAGGCGCATCCAGGCAATGTTCTATTCACTGGTCATCCTTTTCACCGCTTTATTCACGCTGGGCGGCTTGCCGCCTAAAATCGACATGCCGGATTTGAACGCGGGCGAGCTGGGCCAATGGGTTGACCCGTTTATCGGCACGGGCGGCCTTCCGTGGGTCACGGGGATGCTCCATCCGGGGGCGACCGTACCCTTCGGCACGGTCAAATTAAGCCCCGACACCTGCTATGCCGGCGGGTTCGACCCTTTCCCGTCAAACGGGTATTATTTCGAGCATCGCTATACCCTCGGTTTCAGCCACACGATGCTTGAGGGGGGCAATTTCAGGGTGACGCCCGCAGCGGGCAACGCGGACCCTTCAAAACGTATGAAAAATCCCCTGCCGTTCCTGCATGAACAGGAGATAGCGACAGCGGGATATTACGCAGTCGCCCTGCCGACGGTCGGCTGCCTTGCGGAAATGACGGCCACGACGCATGTCGGGGCGCACCGCTACACATTCAATACCGCTAAGGACGCGCATTTATTCATCGACGCTACAAGCTTCCTCAGGGACGGGAGAGCGCAAGACGGGAAAATCACGATTGACCCCGATGCTATGGAGGTCACGGGCGAGGCCTGCGTATTCGCAAGCTTTACGGGACGTTACGGAGGCCTTACGGGGTATTTCGTCGCACAGTTTGACAAACCGCTGAAATCTTTCGCCACATGGACCGACGGGACGAGCGAAAAAGACAGTTTGACCGCGACCGGCGACGATGTGGGGGCCGATTTGAATTTCGGCGACATATCGGGCGAACCCGTTGAGCTTAAAGTAGGGCTAAGCTTTGTAAGCCTTGAAAACGCCCGCCTTAACCTTGAAGCGGAAACGGACGGCCTTGATTTTGAGGATATAAGGGACCTTTCCCGCGACGCATGGGAAGAAAACCTTTCAAAAATACTTATCGACAGCGGCGACGATTCGATAAAGACAATATTCTACACAGGCCTTTACCATTCTTTGGTAATGCCCGTCAATTTCACAGATGTGAACGGGGATTTCCTGGGATTCAGCAAACAGGTCAAAAATACGGGCGGTGATTTCACCTATTATACGGATATGTCCCTTTGGGACACGTTCAGGACGGTGCATCCGCTCTTTACTTTAGTCGCGCCTGATATCCAGCTTGACAGCGTAAAGAGCCTCATAGAAATGGCGAAAATCGGCGGCGCGCTCCCCCGCTGGCCTTCCGGCGGCGGCTACACCCACTCGATGTTCGGCTCGCCTGCGGATATGGTCATTACGGAGAGCTACCTTAAAGGCATAACCGGGTTTGACGTCGAGGCGGCATACGGGTTCATGAAAAAAGTCTCCGAACAGGGTATGCCCGGCGGTGTTGACGGCCGCGAAAGCGTCAACGAATATAACCTTTACGGGTACATACCCCACGACGTTCAGGACAGGGGTTCGGTCAGCTCGACCCTTGAATACGCGTGGGCGGACGGCTGCATAGCGCTTTTGGGCGAGGCTTTGGGGAAAGACGCGGCGGAGGTTCAGATTTATAAGGACAAATCAATGCGTTTCAACAACCTTTTCGACCCGGATACAAAATATTTCCGCCCGAAGAACTCCGACGGCTCTTGGGTGACGCCTTTCAGCCCGAATATTACAAGCTATTACAACGAAGTGCTGACGATGTTCCCGAAAGCCTACGCCGAGGGGAGCGCGCAGCACTACAGATGGCACGCGCCCCTTTACCCGCAGGAGCTTATATCGCTTTTCGGCGGCAATGACTGTTTCGTGAAGGAACTGGACAAATTCATGTCCTCGGCCAGCAGGACAATGGCAGCTATAGACCCCGGCCCGGGTTATTGGCAGGGCAACCAGCACAATATGCACGCCTTATACCTTTTCAACGACGCGGGGCGGCCCGACCTTACGCAGAAATGGGCAAGATGGGCGCTTTCAGACCGCTACGGCCTCGGGGCCGACGGGCTTGACGGCAATGACGACGCGGGAACATTGAGTGCGTGGTACGTCCTGTCGGCGCTGGGCATTTACCCCGTAGCGGGGACCGACCGCTATTGGATAGGCTCGCCGAACGTCAACGGCGCGGTATTGGATTTAGGCGTGGGCAAGACCCTGACCGTCACCGTGAACAACCAGTCAGCGAAGAATGTCTATGTAAAAAGCGTAACATTGAACGGTGTAAAGCTTGATGAAATGTCGGTCACTCACGCTATGCTTACGGCTCAAAACAATAATGCGCTTGTTTTTGAAATGGGGCCGAAACCATTATAGAATTTAAAATATAGGGCCTAAAAACACGGGGGCTATAATTTTAGCCCCTGTGTTTTTAGGTCAGAAACAAGGAGTTGTCGCAATGTTTCAGATTTCAGATATCCTTAAAAAACGTTATTCCGCATTTTGGGATGTTGACGCGTTTGGGCGCTGCTGCCTCTATATAAGCAAGCCGCCCGGCGGGGACGCGCCCGCGCCGCCCGACGCCCCCGTTGATGTGGCGGGGCAATGGGAGGATATCGGCTACAGGACGAGGCATTATGATTGGGCGGCAGACAATACGCGGTTCTTTGCCGACGGGTTCCCAAATTCTTTCCCAAATTTCGGCCCCGGCTGCCTTACCGCCATGATCGGGGGAAGCTACAGGCCTGCTGAGGGTACGGTATGGTTCGAATTGGAGCAGGTTATCGCAGATTGGAAAAATCCGCCGCCCCCCGTCCTTGACGAGGGCAGCGCAATGTATCGAATGGCTGAGGCGCTGACGCAAAATCTGCTTGAAAGCGGAAAATCTTACGTCTCGATCACCGATATCGGCGGCATGTATGATATTCTCGCGGCGATGAGGGGTACGCAGGATTTGCTTACGGATTTATACGACTGCCCCGAAGATGTCAAGGCATATGTGAAAAAATTGCAGCCTGTGCTTCGTGATTACTGCATGCGGTATTCAAACCGTCTAATAGCGAGGCAGGGCGGCATGACCAGCTGGATGCCCATCTGGTCGGAAAAAACATACTACCCCTTGCAATGCGATTTTTCCGCAATGATTTCGCCGGATATGTTTAAAGAATTCATCCTGCCCGACCTCATATACCAGTCCGAATATTTTGAGCGCAGCATTTATCATATGGACGGACCGCACGAGCTTCCCCACCTTAAACACCTCCTGTCTATCCCCCGCCTCACAGCGATTCAATGGACGCCGGGCGCGTGGCAGCCGGACTGCGGCGACCCATGCTGGTATGACCTGTACCGTGAAATCCAGGCGGCGGGCAAGGGGATTGTGCTTTTGTACGTCCGCCCCGAAAATTTTGAAAACCTTTTGAAAAACGTTTCGGCAAAAGGGCTTTATGTCTGTTTGAAAGCAAATGACGGGAAACAGGCGCGGGAGCTGATACGGGTCGCGGACTGCGCGGGCCGTTGAAGGATTTAGGGACAAAGCATCTAAATGTTGGTTAATTTCGACTAACAAATTTAATTCATTACTTTTCCAATATCCGTATATCGCCCGCCCGCAGGTTGAATATGCCGCTTTCAGGCCATTCTTCTGGTACGGCGTCAAACGGGTTTTCCACGCGGACGCTCACGTCTTTTTCCGCTTCAAGCTTAATATACCGCACTTTGCCGTTTTTTATGGCGGAGGACACCAAAACCGCGCCTTTTGCCCTCAGCGTCTCAAAATACGCTCCGTCTTGCGCCCATTGCTCCGGGACGGCGGGGAATACCCGCAGCTCGCCGTTCTCGCAGTACAGGAGCATCTCCTGCACGGCGTCCATTGCTATCATGTTGCCTTCAAGGGTGAATGGCCTGCCGTGGTCGCGGCTGATGCCCCTGTTTTTATAGTCCCAATTCAAGTGGAAACCGTTGGGCGAGGCGTAATTTTCCGCATAGCTGTAAAGGTAATGCCTCGCGGCCTCGCCGTTCCCCTGTATCGCAAAAAATTCGGCAAACCACGCCACGGTATAGCCCGTCCAAAGGTACATGCCGAGCTTTTTCATATGCTCAATCGTACGGTCTATCACTTTTTTGTTTTCGCCTTCATACCTTATAAGCCGCAGGGGATGTACCGACATGGCGTGGGAAATATGGCGGTGGCTTTCCTCCAAATCAAAGTCCTCATTGACTTTTAAGCCCTTCGGGCCTATCGCGAGAGGCCGCAGCCCCGATAAAATCCCGCTCCACATATCCCTGCTCTGCCCGTCGCCGCATTTTTCGCAGATATCCGCAAGCCTTCCGAAGAGAAAACGGCAAAGGGATATGTCATAATTGGTGTTTTTAGCAAATGAAGCTTCTATCCAATTGTCGTTTATCTCCGGGGAATTGGAATCGGGCAGCTCGAGATAGCCCGAGCCGTTGTCGGCAAGCCAGCGTTTTATGCACAATCCCACACCCTTCAAAAACGGGTACATCCGCGATTTCAAAAACTCGTCATCGAGGGTGTAGTCGTAATATTCGGAAAAGCATTGGCAGAGCCATGCGGCGTTTGTAATTGACATGCTGTAGGTCGCCCAGCCGCCCAAAGGCCTGCCCTCGATAGTCATCACACCGGGCAGGTTCAGCCCGTCAGGCGCGTCAAAAAAGGACGCGGAGTATTCTTTCGCGTATGGCGTCAGCGCGGTGAGAAAATCCAAGAAGCTCTCCCCCGCCTGCAGATGGTTGGCTTTCAGATAGCTTAAATAGCACATCTGCGTATTCAAATCGTTGTGGTAATCCCCTTTCCAGGGTGCCAGCCTGCCGTTGTCGGCGGTAAAAACGCCCTGCAATGGCATCGGCGGGCAGCCCTTGCGCGACACACAGGCCAGAAGGTAATTGTTGATATCATACATCTGCATAATGGCGGCGTCGGGCAGCTCGATGCGGCTCCCGGCGTAATAATCCCTCCACCACGCTTTATGGCTCTCCCGTTCGTTTTCATAATCATTTTCCAAAGCCGCCGTTAATTGCTCTTTTTCGGCTTTAAAATCATATGAGAGGTCATGGGATACCGCTACATTAAACACAATATCCGTCACATTTCCGCGTATGCGCTTGGCAACAAGCACGGCATATTGAAAGCTCTCCCGAGTGGCCTGAATAAAACCCTCGACATATCCGTCCGCTATTTTTTCAGCGGGCGGGTACTTTAAATCCTGCAAACTGCCGGAACTTTTAAACGCTATATCATCGTCCGCCTCGCTTTTCCAAAGCCCGTAAGCCGGGTTGATAACCGCCATGCTTAAATTTTCGCCGTTTTCAATCCTGGCATAGCCGATACCGTTCACGGCGTGGATAAAAGTACGCAGCTCCGCTTTTTCGCGCCCGCAGGCCAGCGTAACGCAGGCCTCCGCCGTTTCCATATCCAAAAAACCGCTCATGGAGGTTACAGGGGTGCCGGGCAGGAGTTCTATCCGCCCCGCGAGCAGCTTTGTAGGCACGGGGTAATCATACGGGTCCTCAAACAGCCGGTTAAGCGTAGCTTTATCCCCGCTTTTATAGGCTTTTGCCATAGTTTCATATGTATATTCCTCCGTCAGGGTCTCCGGGGCCGGACGGTTGTCCCAAATATCGACGCGGTCAAGGCTGAGTTTTATCCTGTCCCCGCCCCACAACAACATGCCCGTCTGCCCGTTTCCCAAAGGCAGGGCTTCGTCCCAGGATGCAATCGGCTCGCTGAATTCCAATATGCGTTTATGCATAAACTGTTTCTCCTTCATATGATAAAATTTCCCCACTCTCCCCGTTCATCCTTAACTATATACCAAGCGGGGGCGATCTGACCGGTTTCGTCGGCGGTTACGAGGCGGTTCAGCAATTCCGTTTTCATCTTGTCCCTGATGTCCGCGAAACGGGGGTCTGCGGCCATGTTCCGCATTTCTTCCGGGTCGTTTTCTAGGTCGTATAACTCTTCCTCCCCGGCGTAATAATTATATTTCCATTTTCTTGAGCGGATCATTTTCGCGTCGGGATGGCGGACGCCTTTTATCCCCCTGTTTTTCACGAAATAAAAATCCTTGCCTGCCCGTTCTCCGGTAAGCGGGTCGGGTTTGCCCGTAATGACTTCGGGGATTATATTTTCCGCAAACACATATTCCCGTTCGGCATACGGCTTGCCGGAGCCTGTGATAAGCCCGCTGAAATCGCCGCCTTGGCCGGAATAGGGCGGTTTGAACCCGCATATCGAAAAAAGCGATTCCAATACATCGGTCGATTCCGTCAATTGATCGTATACCCCGGGGACAACGGTTCCCGGGTACCTAATCATAAAAGGAACGTGAACGGAACTGTCGAAAAACGTGTTTTTGCCCGTCATGCCGTGTTCACGCATAACGTCTCCGTGATCGCTGCAGAAAATCACGATTGTATCGTCGCGCAAGCCCAGTTCGTCAAGCAAATCAAGGGTTTGCCCGACTTCCCTGTCGATCTGGCTTATCGCCCCGTAATACGCCCTGTATTGCCAAGCCAACTCCTCATCGGGCATATTGTAGTCGCCGCCGTCGCGCAGCGCGAAAGTTTTAAGCGCGCGAGGCAGTGAATCGAAATATTCTTTTGGTACTTTTTCAGGCATTTTGATTTCGGTTTCGTTATGCATCGACGCCCACGGCTCGGGAACCTCAAAAGACGAATGGGGCTTCCAATAAGACGAGAACAAAAAGAAGGGTTCGTCCTTTTTCGACAGTTTTTGCAAGAATTCACGGGTTTTTTCCCCGCACCACGTTGTTTCGTGGTATTTATCCTCCAAAACAGCCGTGTAAGGGTTTAATTTATCGGCGCGGCAGGCTCTGTAGCTGCCGTCTTCCGGCATAGCGCCCTTTTGCCGCAGCCATTCCGCGTAGTCGGAATATTTATCCGTCTCTCCCGCCCCGTCATGGATTAAGCCGTCGTCAAACCCGGTTGACAGCGCGTATTCCCTTGCGGGCGGGAAATAATGCAATTTCCCCGCGAAGGCCGTGTTATACCCCTCCCGTTTAAAATGCCTCTGCATAAGCCTGTTTTCGATGTCCCTGTCCATCGAGGTATAATTGACCCTGTTTTTATGGCTTCTGGGGTACATGCCCGTAAAAAACGTCTGCCTTGACGGCACGCAAACCGGGGCCTGAACGAAAAACGACGAAAAATTGGCGCTTTCTGCCGCCAGACGGTCAATGCGCGGCGTTTTCACCGCTTGACTGCCGTTGCAGCCCAGGCAGTCATAACGCAGCTGGTCTGCCATTATAAATAATACGTTAGCTTTTTTTTGCATGATCAATCCTGTTCGGCAACAGCGTAATTATCAGCCGAAATAGTCCAAATCCCGTCCTTTTTGTAAGCCGTATAATCCAATTCCAGCCTGTCTACCATATCATAATACAGGCTCACTGTCGTGGTGATTTTTTCTTTTTTTATCTTTTTGTCCTTAAATGAAATTATAAAGCCTTCCCTGTATTCGCCGTCTTCGTCAAGAAGGCCTTTTTCTTTCAGCCCGTCGTAGGTATCGAGCAAAAGCGTATATTCATACCCTTCGCAAAAGCTTTTTAATTTTTTTATTAATTCCTCTTGATCAGCTTCCGATAATTTTGATTCGGTTAAATCCACAACGCAAAAATCGCTGCCGGCCGTAAATTTCGGCGAACCCCTTCCGTAGATATCTTTGACAATGGTGGAATAAGCGGAAATAATTTCGATTTTTTCCAGTTCCTTTTGGTTTGCGCGCTTTTCGCTGCCCGCACAGGATGACGCGGATAAAAGCATTAAAATACCCGCGATCAACAAAATCAATGTTTTCTTTTTCATTTTTTTCCGTCCTTTAAATATTTTATTTTTATTTTTAGATTTCAATTGTAAAAATAACTGAATTATTAATCAACGCTGCCGGTATTCTTCCATCGGGATTAACGTAAATATATTAAACAAACGGGTAAAACCGCCTGCTGTCCAGTGATATTCCTCGCCGTTTATTATTATGTCACCCATATATCCCTTCCATGGGCCGTCATTTTCATCGAAAGCGATACCAATATCTGCCTGCCTGTCCCGCCATAACAAATAGCGCTGCGGGGAATTTGCAAATTTGACATAATCTTTATTTAAAACAATCATTTTTATCGCTGCGGGTACGCTGACAAAACCACTGGCGCGGCTGTCACTCAACAATAAGCAAAGCGCCGCATAAAATACAGTTATTATAATAAGAATTATAATTGCCGCTTTTTTCAACATTTTTAACAACATTCAAATCACAACTTTCTTATGTGAAAATCCGTAAAATTCCCTTCATGCGTCAAAACATCGCTTTTTTCGGATAAACTATATTCTTTTAAGTCAATTCCCGCTTTCATTCCGCATTTTATGTTGCATACGTTTCGTATGCAGACGGACGGCCGTTCAGGAGCAGCGTCTTTTTTATAATCCCTGCGGAAATCATGTATGAAAAACCCGTCCGCATTTGTTTCAAGGCAAAACAGCGCCGCTTCATTGGGCGCCGCCGCCCATGCCGTCATACCCGTTATTTCAATATCCCTTACGTTCCCGACGCCATGCGGCTTTTCTTCCTCCCTGAAAATAGGTGTGCGGCAATAGCGCGTGGCGTCCATATTCACGGCGTTTACCCTGCATCCGCACCGGACGTTTCTAATTTTAATATTGCGCACAAGCGAATCGACGCTGGCGATACGCAAAAAAGTGTGGCAATCCTCCGCGGAAATGTTCTCAAATTTTATGTTTTCGATGGGGCCGTTCATCATATCCCGGTTTTCGACCCTCATAAGGCAGTCGTCCGCGTTTAAGGCCAGCAAATCGTCGTTTGTGGAGCCTTTCGAGCATTTTATGTTCTTCACGACGCCGTTTTTGC
>WREG01000019.1 GCA_009779455.1 Oscillospiraceae bacterium | reverse complement strand
TACCTGCGTGAAAGGGGCGATATGCATGGTCTGCGGTGAAGAATACACCGCAATCGCACCCGACAATCATCTGTGGAGCAGCTGGATCCCGAATACCGCCGCAAGGACGGAAACCCGCCTTTGCATAAGGTCCGGCTGCGGCGCGTCCGAAACAAGGCCCGTCCCGGCGGCCGGAAACAAAACCCTCGGCTGGGTCGCCAATTTGCTGAGGCAGATTTTCGAGTTCATTTTGAGGATGATCCGCATAATCATTAACGCTTTCGTAGGGTTCTTCGGCTTTGACCCCATATACGTGATAGATTACCCGGTTGAAACGACTACCGAGCTGGTGACCGTCCCATAAAACCGATATTCAACCAAAAAAAAGGATTGTTGAAAAACAATCCTTTTTTTACTGTATTTTGGTTCCTGCGCCGTTAAATTTTGATAATTTTAGCTTCGCAGACGTCTATGCGGCTTATTCCGTCGTCAGGCGCCCATGTAAGGGTGAGCGACCCGTCCTTATAAGCTTCCTTCGGGATTCCGAATTCAAAAACGGGGTCGAAATTGTCGCGCAGGTTCCTCCAGCAGGGCCATTCCCCCGTATGCCGCTGTGCGGGCAGCCCTTTGTGTATGACAGCCCCGCCGCCCGCCGTCAGCCGCGCATTGCAGTCGCCTTCGCAGACCTGCGGATATACAACCTCTATTTTATAAGACGCCCCCGGGTCAAGCCCCTCATATTTTACCGTTATTTCCGTGCCGTAAATCGACTTGACGTTCGACATCCATTCCATGGGCATGGGGATTTCCCTATATGACCCTTTCGCCTCGATTAGATACGGGACCAGCCTGTGGACATCGACGCAGAAGCGCGGCGACCTGAGATATCCGGGGTCGTCCTCAAATTTCTCGCCGCTTATCACAAAATCGCTTTCCTCGACGCAAAAATTCGTGTAAAAACCGCCTTCGCCCGGGTTTTTGCGGTTCAATATTTTTTCAATCGCCGCTGTTTTGTCTTTTTCGGCAGGCAATTTATAAATCATCTTAAAATTTTCCGTCAAATACTGATAATTGTTAAGGGGGATTTCGAGAACCTCCAAATGCGCCCCCCGGCTGTATTCCGTCCCCCTGTGGATACGGACGTCCAGCTGGATTTTTATGAGCCTGTTGAGGATGTCTCCGATAAGCTTGACCTTGTCCCTCAAATCCTCGGCGGCCGGCCGCCTTGATTTTTCGTCGAGTATGAACCATGCCTTATCCATCGCTTTGTCGCAGCCGGACGGGTATTCCGCGAGGGCCGACAAAGCTTTTTCTTCCAGCTCTGCCTCCTGCAAACAGCGCATCTTGACGAATTTGTCGCCGTACGCCCTCAGCATAAGCATTTGGTATCTGTAATTCTTTTTTAATTTTTCACCCAGCTTTTTCTCGATTTTAAGCCATTTATCGAAGGTATCGTCCGCTTGGCCCGAGGTTATCGGCTTCTCCCAGTTTTGTTCGATGGCGTATACCGCGTCCGTTATCTCATCGACATCATCCGGGGAAATAAAGAAGCGGACATAATCCCTGACGGTTTCAATAACCGGCCTTGCCTTTGTGAAATCCTGGTCGCACCATATCATCTTATTGAAATCGTCGTGCACGCCTTCAGAATAAGTGACGGAGCCTATCGTGCCGCCTTCATACATATTATGTATGTGTTTGAAAGCCGCGGGGCGCGGGTTGACGGCCTCCCTGCCGTACACCATGCGGTAGGCCGTCGCCATGTTCCCGATATGGTACTGGCATTGAAGGCTGTGGCTTATGTCTGGGTAGTTTCTGACGGGCATTCCTTCCGGCAGCCTTGATTTCATCGCAGGGATATCGTCGCGTATCCACGGGCCGTGGGATACCCCGGCGAGAAAATGCCCTGATTCTTCCGCTTTTTTATAAAAATCGTCCATCCACGCGCCGTCAGGGGCTGTATTTTGGGGGGACAGATAAAATTTGACATTCGGATGGTATTTTCTGCAAAGCTTAACGTAATCTTCGGTAAGAGCGAACAGTTTTTCGGGTTCCTCGTCCCCCGGGTCGCCGCCCGGGATCATAACGCTGTCAATATAGGGTATGCATGAGAATATTTTCTCCCGCTCCGCGTATTCCTTCGCCACAATGGCCGGGTCGCTGTAATCCCCGCCCATATTCGGGTACCATACTGATACCTCCATGCCGTAAGAATGTATCAATTCCGATAAATCGCGCATCATTTCCGTCGGGTCAACGGGAAACAGTTCCGAAAACAGGTCGTCGTCGGACCTCGGGGGAAGAAGCTCTATGGTATTCGCGCCGAAAATGATGCAGTCGATTATATATTGTTTAAAATCGGCGAAATTCCAAGCGTCATAGGTGTTGTTTTTGCTCCTGTAGCCCAGCTGATGCCCTCTTACGGGGAAATCCGGGGTAATGCTGACGGACTTTATCCCATCCGCAATTGATATGGAGCCTTCTTTGAGGCAAAGGGAGCGCAGCAGCTTCCCCGCCGCGTAAATAACGCCCCTGCCGTCGTTTCCCGCAGCGATGATCTTTGCCCCGCCGCCCGATATCTCCGGGTAGATTTTATACCCTTCCGCGCCGGTCTGGGGCAGTTTATCCAATTTGCTTTTCACGTTTTCAATTTTTTTTGCTTCATATTCTTCGCAGAACATGATATAATTTCCGCAATCCGCAGTTTTTGAATATTTTTCCGCGCCGACAATCAACCCCGTCCTATTGTTTGCCTCATCGGCAAAAATCTGAGCCGCTTTTTGCGTAAGCTCAGAGGGGCTGTCCGGCAATAAAATTTTAAGCCCTTTTAATTTTCCGGAAACCATCACAATCTCTCCTCCAAATTTATATATTTTAATAATACAATTTTATATGAAAACACGAAAAAAATCAAGACAAATATTTTTGTTAAAACAAAATGAACCGATTTTGAATTATTTTTAAATATAATTAACTTTTTTTTAAAAAACACTTGCAAATTTGAATTTTATGTTATATAATGATTTAGAAGTGTAAATATAATTAAAGTCTGATTGAGAAGGAGGAAATTTATATGAAAAAGCTTATATCCGGTTTATTGATAGTTTCTATGGTATTTATTCCGGTAATGTTTGCCGGCTTAACGGCGCACGCGGATAATCTCCCCGTTTACAGCGTTAATTTCAACTCAAATAACCGCGCGGATATTATCCCCCTTAACGACAGCCCCGCAAGCGCGCCTACGGTTGCGGAAGGCGAAGACTTTAAATTTAAGCTTGCCGCCAAAGACGGCTATTCTCTCGTGACGGCGACCGTTTATCTCGGCGATGAGGTTGGCAATTTATTGCTGGGCGGTTCCGATACGGCGTCCAGCCGCACCGTCCTCACTCCCGACGGCGAGGGCGCATATACCGTACTTAATGTAACCAACGATATTACGATAAACGTTGTTTTCGCACAGCCCATTGAAAGGGTTTCAATTTGGATTTTTGCCGTAACGGTATTTAAACTGTTTATAGACTGGCTTACAAAAGCCTCAACATAAAAAAGCCCTGCGGAAGCAGCAGCATATTTGTCAAAATCAACCGTTTTCTTAAAAGAGGGCGGTTTTTTTATATTAACTTTCGGTTTAATTCCGCCCCGTCCATTTATGGCGGTACCCTTCTGCGGCGGGCGAAAGTTCATTTTTTATATCAAACACGCGTATTCTTTATATATTTCCAAATATAGCCTATAATCCTCCAGGCTTACCTCCGGAGGGGTTTGGTGGTCAACGCTCATTATGTACCCCCCGGCGCTGACGGCCGGGCGCAGCCTCTCGAATTCCGCCCTTATCGCCTTATCGCCTTTATGCATCACGGTTTTATCGAAACCGCCCAGCATAAGCAGCGCCGGATGCTCAAATTTTATTTTGTTGATGTCCACGCCTGCCTGCCTTTCAAGGGGCAAAACGCCCTCGACGCCCGCGGATTGAAGCCACGGGAGCATGGAAGTCACATCCCCGTCGGTATCAACGAAAACTTTGGTCCCCGCCTTTTTAATTGAGGGTATAAGCTCTCTGTAATAAGGCGCGATAAATTCATAAAAGAAATCTTTTGAAAGCATCGGCCCTAAATTGTAGGACATATCCTCGGCAAAGGTCATAAACTCAGGGGACGAAACGCTGTTTATGCCCTCTATCAAAGCCTTGTTGAAATCCGTCAGGTCGCGGCATATTCTGTGGTAGAGCTTGGGGCAGTCATAGAAAGCGAACAAATGCCGCTCTATGCCGAATAAGGTGCGCGGGAACCAGAAAAACCCTTCTATTGTATACCAAAAAGCAAACTCGCCCTTGTCATAAGCTTCGTTTTCTGCTTTTATTTCGTCGATTACGGCAGGGATATAATCATAAGGGTATAAATATTCTTTTAACTCATCATAATTTTTTCCATCAAGGATAATTCCCGACAAATCCGGGCAGGCGCGGCGCCTGGGGCTTACCCAGCGCTGGCGGAATTTGTCAAGCCCGAAATAATTGAAAAGCTCCCATTGGTTCAGCCCTGCGGGCAGGCCTTCGCCTTCCCACCTTTTTATTGTTTTGTCCCACCAGCTCGCCCACTCGACCATAGGCTGCCTGTCGGGTTTTCGGCCGTTCAAAACGGCTTTTATGCGCTCCCTTGTTGTCACAATGTTTCCTCTTCAGAATATCATAGTTTAATCCCGAATGTTATCGCACCGGGGAAATTTCCAATAAGCTTAAATCCGTATTTCTCGTAAAAATGCGCCCCTCTTTTGTTTTTCGGGGCCACGGTCAGCATAAGTCCCTTGACTCCGCTTGATTTCAGGTGTTCGCAGAGGGCGTCGATCAGTTTCGAGCCAAGGCCCAGGCTCCTGTAGCCGTCTAAAACGTCGATATGAAGGTGCGCGGGGTATTTCCGTGCGAGAATTCTATGCGCCAGCGTCGATTCCCTTGCTTCAAGGCTTGCTTTTATCCCGTATTTTCTTATCCGTGGCATATATACCCTTTTATATTTTTTCGCGTAAGCCCTGTAATCCTCGGCGCAGATGACATAGCCCAGAAGCTTGCCGTCGCCTTCGGCGACGAAGCAGTTCTGCGGCTCCTGCTCGACGTAATAGTCGAAATAGATGATAAGGCTTTTCAAAGTCCCCTCGTCAATAGTTTCGGGAGGCTCTGCGCGGCCCATGCATATGGCCCGCACGTATTCATAGTCTTTTTCCTGATACGGCCGTATTGTTACCATAATTTAAGTTCCCTTTATGCAATTAATAGTCATCCGGGTGCGTGCTTATCCTGAAATCCTTGTTCAGCGCGTCGATCGCCGCCATATCCTCATCGGCCAGAGCAAAATCGAAAATGCCCGCATTCTCGATGATTCTTTCTTTTTTCACGGAACGGGGTATGGTTATAACCCCGTTTTGTATATTCCAGCGCAGAGCGATTTGCGCCATTGTCCGCCCGTAGTTTTCAGCGATGGCGGCAATTGTTTTGTCTTCGAAAATTTTCCCGCGCTGGAGCGGGCTCCATGCCTCGCAGACTATGCCGTGCTTTTTGCAAAACGCCAGCAGTTCCTTTTCCGTCAGGTACGGATGGTATTCGATCTGGTTTACGGCAGGGATAAATTCGGCGTCCGGTATTATATCTTCCAAATGATGTGTCAAAAAATTGCTCACGCCGATGGCGCGGGCGCCGCCGTCTTTATAAATTTTTTCGAAGGCCTTCCATGTTTCGGGATATTTCCCCTTCACCGCCCGGTGGACAAGGTAGAGGTCAACATAATCCATGCCGAGAAGCTTTAAGCTGTCGTCAAAGGCCCGCAAAGCTTCATCGAAGCCCTGCCGCTCGTTCGCCACCTTTGTGGTCACGAAAATCTCTTTGCGGGGTATGCCGGATTCGCGTATCGCTTTTCCAACCCCCGCCTCGTTCCTGTACATCCCGGCCGTGTCTATGCTGCGGTACCCGGCCTCCAGCGCCCAAAGCACCGACCGTTCCACAACCTCACCGTCGGGGACCTGAAAAGTGCCAAAGCCCAGCCAGGGCATTTTTACGCCGTTGTTCAGGGTTGCGCAATCTTTTATATTAGTAATCATAATTGCCACCACTTTCCCGGCACAATTTTCTCAATATTAAACCCGCGCTGCTCCGGCGGCAGGGAATTCAGAAGCTCCGCGGCTTTTTTGCCGATGGAGTCCGCCGAGAGGAAGCAGTTGCGCTCACCCACGGCCGCGCTTGCGTGTTCGCGGGGGTCAAGGCCGCCTATCCCGTCGGGCGGCTCCATTTTCAAGTTTATCGGCTCTGGCCCAAGGGTATCCATATCGACCAGATCCGGGTAGAAGAACATCATATTCGACGTTTCCCACTTCGCGGCGTGATCGGCATCCGAATCGGCGCATTTGCTCAATGAATGCTCAAGCCCCGCATACCCTCTGACCGTGCCGTCGGCGGTCACGGGGGCCAAGGCGGCGCTCATCATATCGACCTGCTCCTGTATGTCATGCCCGGATATTGCGATAATGACCCTGTAGCCCGTCTGTTTGAGCTTTTCGAAAAGCTGGCTGTATACGGAAACGGTGTTTTCAAATTCGCAGTGGAGGAATTGCGGGGGATAGACCACCCCGCCGTACATTTCGGCGCATTTTGTCAGAATCGCGTGGGCTTTCAGCGCGTCGTTGCCAAGCGGCAGGTGCTTGCCGTGCCATTCGATAAGCCCGAAGGGCACATAGACCACGGGGAACTCCCGCCCCCTCTTTTCAAGCTGCCCCGGGCGGAGGAACTGCATCTGAACCCCGGCAGGTATTTTATTGTCCATGGTATCAGTCCTTTTTTTGTTTTCGCTGATATTCTATACCGTTTTTATCTGTATGTCAACCGTAACGGCAATAATAAAAATAAAACCTTATAAATATTGTCAAATGTATTGACATACGGGGATAAAAATTGTTTGGATAATTTTAAAGTCTAAAAAGCAAGAAAGAGCCAAAACCCGGCGAAAATTTTCTGGGTTTTGGCTTTTAAACTATAAGTAAGAGAAATTATTAAAATAATTATAGAAATTTTCAACATTCTATGCTATATTATATTAAAAACGAAACAGGAGCTTTATATTATGACCAAAGACGAACAGATTTTGCGCCCCTTAGCGTATGAATACGCCGCCGCCGCCCGCGAGGCCCGGAACGCCGAAAGGCGGCAGCTGCACATAGCCTCGAACGACCTGCATATGATCCGCCCTGTTGTGATGATTGACGAGATACCGTGGCTCCAGATGAATTTCGACAATTCCCTCGACTGCTGTTGCGAGGACGGGGACCTTCGCGGCGTGGAGTTTTGGATGCGCCGCCAGTTATACCAATATAAGCATTTCCCCGTGGATATGTTCCTCCAGGATTATGTAGGCGTGGGAAAAATCGTGCGCTCGACGGGCATCGGCATAGAAGCGAACGACCATGCCATACCGACAGGGCAGGCGACCCATATTATGGCCCACGAATACGAGGATTTGTTAAAAGACGAATCGGATATTGAAAAAATCCGGCTTCCCGTGTTGACTTACGACGAAGAAGCCACGTTATGCGAATGGACGAAAATCGGCACGGCCATAGGTGATATTTTACCCGTGCGGATAACGGGCGCGAGCAGCTGCGGCATCGCAAGCTGGGACGACATCACGCGCTATAGGGGCGTTGAAAGCTTATTGACGGATTTGGCCCTGCGGCCGGAATTCTCCCACGCCGTTATAGAAAAAATCACGCAATGCAAGGTCGCCGAATTCAACCAGCGCGAGGAGATGGGGCTTTTGGACAACGACCCGCACACCCTGCACTGCACCCCTGCCCTCACGGAGGACCTTCCGGCCCCCGACGGCGGCAAGGTCACGCGCAAAAACATATGGGGGCGCGGCACGGCGCAGATATTCGGCTCCGTCAGCCGCGAAATGCACGACGAATTCGATATTGAGTACATGAAGCGCACGGTGGGCACCTGCGGCCTGCTGTATTACGGCTGCTGCGAGCCTTTGCACAACAAGGTCGATATCGTCGAAAAGCTCCCGAACCTCCGCAAGATAGGCATTACCCCGTGGGCCGACGTAAACGTGGCCGCCGAGGTCATAGGCGGGCGCTATGTGGTGTCGAACAAGCCCAACCCCGCTTCCGTGGCCGTCCCCATGCTCGACGAGGGTGCCCTGCGGGCCGAGATAGGCGAAATCCTGGACGCCTGCAAACGCAACAGCGTAAAGGGCCTTGACATAACCCTTAAAGACATAAGCACCTGCAACGGAAGGCCGGAAAACATCTTCCGCTGGGCGGAGATTGTGATGGAGATGGCGCTTAACTGGTGACATGGGTTAGGATTTGTAGGTGCGATTATTAATCGCTCGCAGCATATAAATAGAGGCTATAATGAAAAAAAACGTTTTTTTACCCGATTATAAAAACAGCATCCTCGGCATACCCAACTCGATTTTATCGCATTACGGCGCGGAAACGCACCATCCGACCCTGTCGGTTTTGGATGAAAGCTTGCGAAAAGGCCATAAAAACGTCGTCCTGCTGGTTTTGGACGGGATGGGGCTTAATGTACTTGAAGCCCACGCCCCCGGCGGCTTTTTCATGAAAAATCTCGCGGCGCGGCTTTGCTCCGTCTGCCCCTGCACGACCACCTCCGCGCTGACGACTTTTGAAACGGGGCTGACGCCGATAGAACACGGGTGGCTTGGCTGGTCGAATTATTTTGAGGAAATCGGGAAATGCGTTGATATATTCAGCGGCAAAGAAAGCGGTACCGACCGCCCCGCCGCCGATTACAATATCGTCGGTGAGACCATCGGCTTTAAAAATCTATTTGAGCAAATCAAAGAAGCCGACCCGTCGGTTGAATGCTGCCGCGTTTCGCCGTTCGGCGAATACAAAAGCGGCACGAATGAAGAAATTTGCGCTCATATTGAAACATTATGCAAAAAAGACGGGCGGCGTTATATTTACTGCTATCATTTCCAGCCCGACAGGGACATGCATGACTACGGATGTTACAGCGAGCGCGTAAAGGCCGATATTGCGCTGTTTGACAAACAGATTGAACAGCTTGCCGCCAACCTGGCCGATGCCTTGCTTATTATCACCGCCGACCATGGGCTGACGGATGTGAATTTGTTTTGCATAGAAGATTATCCAGAAATCGCGGAATGCCTGGCAGCCCACCCTGCAAGAGAACCCCGAAACCTGTCTTTTCTTGTAAAAGACGGTCAAAAAGAGCGGTTTTCATTCTTATGGCAAAAACAGTTCGGGGATAAATTTATTTTTATGACAGGCGAAGAAGCGTATGAAAGCGGCTATTTCGGAAAAGGACTGCTTCACAGCCGCTCACGCGGTTTTTTGGGTGATTTTGCGGCTTTTGCAACAGGGGATATAGGTTTATGGTATCGGAACGAAAAGGGTGAATCCCATGATTATAAGGCCCTGCACGCCGGGCTGTGCGAAGAAGAAATGGTGGTGCCGTTGATATTGATAGAGAGATAGATATTTATATAACGTTCGACGGCGCTTTGCAGACCCCATCCTCGCAGACAAAATAAGTCGTCTCGCCGTTTACCCGCTTATAAGCCTCCGTTTCGCCTTCGTATAAAGTTACGAGGGCGTTTTTCGGCAGTTTTTCTTTTACGTTTTCAACTTCTTCCCCGTCTTTTAAAACAGCGATAATTTTTTTCGTCGGATGATAAACCTCAAGCATCGCAAGCAGGTAAAAACAGTGCCCCGCCGGATAATCCGCCGCTTTTGAAGCCATAAATTCTATTTGCTTATCCAGAATATCGCCGTATTTCCCGTTGCCGGAGAGTGCCGCCAGCAATTGCAGGTTCATCGCCATCACGGAATTGCCCGACGGTATGGCCCCGTCGTAGCATTCCTTCGGCCTGTAAAGCAGTTTTTCGCTGTCAACGCCGTAAAGGAAAAAACCGCCGTTTTCATGGTCGAAAAAGCTGTCTATGGCCTGGCGCGTGAGTTTTTCCGCCCTTTCCAGCCAAAAGCCGTCCAGCGTGGCGTTGTAAAGTTTGATTAAAGCGTAAACATAAAAGGCGTAGTCGTCGATAAAGCCCGCACCGCTTTTTTTGCCGTCGCGGAAACTGACGCAAAGCCCTTTTTCGTCGCTTAAATTGTTTTCAATAAATTCCGCGGCTTTAATCGCGGATGAAAGATATCCCTCATCGCCGAATACGATATGCATTTCCGCGAGGGCGGCTGTCATAAGGGCGTTCCACGAAGTCAGTGATTTGTCGTCTTTGTGCAGGGCCGTCCTTTTTCTGCGGTACTCATAAACAGCCGGGAGAAACGGGTCAACCCTGTTGTCCGGCATGTTGTTTTTAATCAGATTGGGAATATTCTTATTTTCAAAATTGCCCTCTTTTGCAATATCAAAATATTCGTTGAATATCTTCCCGTTTTCACGGCCAAGCACGTTTATTATCTCATCGGGGGCAAAAACATAATATTTCCCCTCAACGCCGTCGCTGTCAGCGTCTTCCGCCGAATAAAAGCCGCCGTCGGGATCCGTCAGCTCACGCAAAACATATTGCGCGGTTTTTTCGGCGATTTTTCGGTACAGGCCGTTGCCCGTCAGCCCGAACGCTTTCGTATAGGCCATAATCAGCAGCGCATTGTCGTAAAGCATTTTTTCAAAATGGGGGATCAGCCACTGCCTGTCCGTGGAATACCGCGAAAAGCCGTAGCCTATATGGTCGAAAAGGCCGCCCTTGTACATCTGCAAAAGGGTTTTTTCCGATATTTGAAGATACTCGCCCTTGCCCGTGATTTTATAAAGTTCCATCAGAAAAATGAGATTGTGGGGCGACGGGAATTTAGGCGCAATGCCGAATCCGCCGAAATCCCTGTCAAAGCTTGATTTCAGGGCTTCTGCGGCCTTATTTATCAGTTCGTCGGGTTTTGCGCTGTTGTTACCGGCATTTTCCTGTGACGACCGCAGCCGTTTCGCGATCCTCGCCCCGGAATTCTTGAGTTCGGCCCTGTTTTTGGCCCAATTATAGCTGACCGCTTCCAGAAGCTCCATAAGCCCTACCGAGCCGAAACGCCCGTGCTTCGGGAGGTAAGTCCCCGCGAAAAACGGCTTCCCGGATGCGTCCATGATTATAGTCAAGGGCCAACCGCCGCTGCCGTTCAGCGCCATGCAGGCACTCATATAAACGCTGTCAACGTCGGGCCGTTCCTCCCTGTCCACCTTGACGGAAACGAATTCGGCGTTCAAAACCGCCGCAACCTCTTCATCCTCAAAGCTTTCGCGCTCCATCACGTGGCACCAGTGGCAGGTGGAATAGCCGATCGAGAGGAAAACGGGCTTGTCCTCCTGCCGCGCTTTTTCAAAAGCCTCTTCCCCCCACGGCTGCCAGTCCACTGGGTTATAAACGTGCTGGAGCAGGTAGGGCGATTTTTCGTTTATCAGTTTGTTGGGGGAATTTATAGATGTTATCATAAGGCGAAACCTTCTTTAAAAAGTGTCTTATTAATATTCCCTCAATCTTTTAATTTATTTTATAACACACAGGGACGGTTCTATCGCGCGGCTAAAATCGGCAAATATTGGCTAAAATGATAGCGCATATGCTCCTTCCCCGCATATTTTTTTTTGACAACAGGGGAATGCATATTTTTCTTGACATTTTAAAATGAAAATTGCATAATAAACAGGTGATGTATACTTTTACTCCGTCCGTAGATTGATTTTAATATAAAAACGCGGGGGTGTTTGACGTCCCCGCGTTTTTATATTTGTTCACACCGAATCCGCGTGCGGGAATTCAAGAGGCAGCGGGAACCATGATGCCGCGAAGGCCGGGAGTTTTGCGCGCTCATAGGATACCTGGGCGAAAAAGCAGCGCGTGGCGGCCAAATGCTCCAGCGTTATTTCGTGTTCGCCGTCCGTTGCTTCCACGCTGATTTCATCGCCCTTTGCTTTTATGCGCAGATTTTCCGTGCCGGAGAAACCGTTGACGCGGATCACAATTTCTCCCTCGCAGAGGGGCGCCATTTTGGCCCTGAGGCGCAGGAAGGCGTCAAGCACCCGCCGGTAATTCATCACATAATAAGCGTTGCCGCCCCCGATGCTTGCGGATTCGCCCAATTCGGCCAGTATCGCGCAGGTTTCGGTTTCGGCGGGCAGGACGCTGAAGTTAACGCCGCCTTTCGCGTCATTTATAATAGTTTGCACCGCGCCGCTTATATGCGCGGGGTCTTTAAGGCGCAGCTCCGAGACATATTTGCCCTCTTTGTCTGAAATGTAATACCCCGCGAAAGCGCCGCCCGACCGCAGCACATGGGGAACCGAGCGCCATGCGCATAAAATATCCCAAAGTGCGGAGGGGTTTTCCGGCCGCACGCGGTGCATGGGGGCGGCTTCGTTCAGGGCGTGTATGCCCTTCAGGCTTTCGGTATCCTCCGTCCGCAGAAGCTCCGCGGCAAGCACGGCCGGGGTTTGCCCGCGCAGGGTGTGGCGCAGGTTGTTCTGCGATATCTCAAAGCCCCGGGCGCTGCCCGCCCGCTCATAGCCGAAATACTGGTACCGCTGGCGCTGGCCGCTCAAAACAAGGAAATCCGTGCCGCGCTCCTTTGAAAGCTCTGCGGATTGGTTCATAAGCAGCTTCATGTAACCCGCGCCCCTGCATTTTTTGTCTACCGCGACGTTGCCGATGCCCGCAACTATGAGCTTTATGTCGCCGACGCAATATTCCATAGGGTAAAGCCCCACGGCGGCCAAAAGCCCCTTGCCGCCCTCGCCGCGCACCACTAAGTTGTTCGGGCAGGGATGGTATTCCGGCTTGTAGAGGTTAGGCAGGCTCTTCAAAAACCGGGGCGGGAAGTTATTGAAAACTTTTTCGAGCAGGCGCAGCAATTCGCGCTCCTCGCCGTCTTTTAGCGTAACAATGTCTTTATTCATAATATGCCTCCGTAAATTCTTTTTAAGAATATGTTTGTTTTCATATATTATAATACAAAAGGTTGTTATTGTAAATATAATTTAAATTTTTAATTTTCTTTGCCGTTGGTTGCATTAATGCGTCCGGCGTGGTAAAATAATGCCAAGGCACGGGAAAAAAGGCGGTCATGTTTATGAACAATAAATCATATTTCAATAAAAATAAAAAATTTTTGGACAGGATGGACCGCAAATTCGGGCGATTCTCCATACGCAATCTTATAGCCATAATAGTTTTCGGCATGGCCTTTGTTTTTTTGCTTGCGGTTTTTTACCCGGCAATAAATTCGGATTCGCGGGATATCAACATATTGGGTATGCTGGATTTCAATTTAAAAGAAATATTGGGCGGCCAGGTCTGGCGCATTATAACGTTTATATTCATGCCGCCGGGCTTTAACCCTATATTGACCGTATTTGCCCTGTATTTGTTTTGGCTGATGGGTTCGGCGCTGGAACGGGAATGGGGAAAGTTTAAATTTAACATTTTCTACTTCTGCGGTATTTTCGCGACAATGGCCGCGGGCTTTATTACGGGGTACGCAACGAATTATTTTATAAATATGTCGATATTTTTGGCTTTCGCGCTGCTGTTCCCGAATTTCGAGGTCATGATATTCTTTTTGCTGCCCGTAAAGGTCAAATTCCTCGCGATCCTGTACGCGGCGTTGATGCTGTGGGATTTTATCACGGGCAGCTGGCAGGGAAGAATAGCCCTGTTGATTTCCCTTTTAAACATAGCCCTGTTCTTCGGCGGGGATTTTATTCACCTGATGAAACGGCTGCTGCGTAAATTTAAATGGAAAAAAGACACCGGCGGATTTAAACGGGCAGGCCGCAAGCGCGTGAAAGACGCCAAAGGGTTAAAACGTATAAAATGAACCACTCCCCGCGGCAGAGACCGCGAGGTATCGGGCTTAGTGGTGCGCCCCAAGGGGCGTGGTATTTACCGGGGTTCATAATAAAGATTGAAATAAAGGAAGTACGCCGTGTATCAGGTTTTATACCGCAAATGGCGGCCGGGGCGGTTTTCGGACGTTATCGGCCAGCCGCAGGTCACTGTGACCCTCCGGAACGAGGTCAAAGAAAACAGGCTGTCCCACGCTTACCTCTTTACGGGTTCAAGGGGTACGGGCAAGACCTCCTGCGCCAAAATCCTGGCGAAGGCGGTCAGCTGTACCGCGTCCGACGAGGGGAACCCCTGCTGCAAATGCGAGATATGCAAAGGCATCGACAGCGGGGCGATACTTGACGTGGTCGAGATCGACGCCGCAAGCAACAGGGGAATAGACGATATCCGCGCCCTGCGCGAGGAAGCCTTTTTCACCCCCGCCCTCGCCAAATACCGCGTCTATATCATAGACGAAGTCCATATGCTCACAATAGAGGCCTTCAACGCCCTTCTGAAAACCCTTGAAGAGCCGCCGGAGCATGTGATTTTCATATTGGCTACAACAGAGGTGCAAAAACTCCCCGCCACTATACTTTCGCGCTGCCAGCGTTTCGATTTTCGACGCATACCGCCCGAAATCATAGCGGAAAGGCTTCAATATATAGCCGAAAAGGAAAAATATACCATTGACCGCGAAGCGGCAATGCTTATCGCCCGCATAGCCGACGGGGCTGCCCGCGACGCGCTTTCTCTTTTAGAAAGATGCTTTTCAAGCGGCAATGATATAACAGTGAAAGCGGTCACGGCGGCGGCGGGGCTGATGGACAGGGAATATTTATTCGCTTTGTCGGCCGCCATAAGGGACAAAAACGCCGCTTTGGCACTGTCTACCGCCGACGAACTTCACAGCGCCTCCTGCGACACCGAAAGGCTGATAACGGAGCTGACAGGCCACTTCCGCGACCTGATGGTGGTGAAATCCGTAAAAAACCCCGCAGAAATGCTGCCTGTGACGGAAAGCGAGCTTGATTTATTAAAGCAAAGGGCGGGCGAATTTACAGCCGAAACTATTTTAAGGGCCATAACGGTTTTGGGAGCCTGCTCTGACAATATGAAAAGGAGCAGAAACGGCAGGATAGAGGCCGAAACGGCTCTTATACGCTTATGCGGCGCGGAAGTGGACAGCGACATAACCGCCCTGCTTCAAAGGATATCCGAGCTTGAAAAAAAGGTAGAGGTTTTATCGGTATCCGGGTCTGTAGGGCGCGGCGTCTCCTCAGGAGGCGTTACGCCCATTGACGCGCCGTTTGTCCCACTCCCCGATACGCCGTATATACCGCCCATCGAAACCGGAAATTATGATATAGAAGAAAAAGATGAAAGTGTGCCATTTGATATAGAACCCCCTAATCCCTATCCCCAGCGTCTCGTTTTGCGAGACGATTACCCTAACCCCTTCGAAGACGCCTTGCCTTTCGATGACGACGACGAAGCCGACAATATGGACAATTTAAGCTTTTTGGACGGCTCCGCACCCGAAAATGAAGAGAAAAATGAAAACAAGCCGGATAATTTAAAAGAAAATCCGCGGGAAACCTTGGAAAGCGCAAAACCCGGCATAAAAAAAGAAAAAACCGCCGCAAAAAAAGCTTCCCCTGCCAAAGGCTCGTTTTCGGACTGGCCGAAAATAACAGCCGAAGCGAAAAGGCTCTCCCCTCCGCTGAACGGAATGATAGACGGCTCTTCGGCGGATGTTAACGGCGAAATCCTCACCGTAAAAACGGAAAACCCTATGTTTAAACAGCTATTTAATGTGGAAACATATAAATCAGCGATAAAAAAGGCCGTTTTGAATGTGACGGGCAGGGAATACGATATCAGGATATGAAACGTTATGAAAATGTTAATAAAAATGATTTGACATTTTCAAAAATATGCGGTAAAATGATACGGTAAAATTAAATATCTTCCTTATGAAGAGCGGCTGAGGGAACGGCCCTGTGAAGCCCGGCAACCTGTAGTGTTGAAATAATCAACATAATAAGGTGCTAAATCCGGCGGTAAAAAAGTTTAAAATTAAATTTTAAACTCGGGAAGTTTTATCTCTGAATTCTGTATTGATAAAACTTCCGCCTGTCATCTGGCTTATAGATGTACCGAAAAATAAGGCTTTCGTAGCGGTTCGGTATAATTTATGCCGGGCCGTTTAATTTAATATAAAAAAAGGATGGGAACAACAATGAAAAAATACTTTTTTACGTCAGAATCGGTAACGGAGGGGCATCCCGACAAAATATGCGACCAGATCGCGGACGCGGTTCTCGACAACATCTTGGAACAGGACAAAACCGCCCGCGTGGCCTGTGAATGCATATGCACCACAGGCATGGCCTTTATAATGGGCGAAATTACCACCTCTGCAAACGTGAACATTCCGGACATAGCCCGCGAAGTGATAAAAGGCACGGGCTACGACGCGCCGGACAAGGGCTTTGACGGCAATACCTGCGCCGTATTCACGTCAATAGACAGGCAGTCCCCGGACATAGACATGGGTGTCAGCCGCTCCTTTGAAATGAAGGCGGGCGACGGGGACGCATACAATTTAAACGGCGCGGGCGACCAGGGGATGATGTTCGGCTACGCCTGCGACGAAACAGAGGAGCTTATGCCTCTGGCAATATCATTGGCGCATAAACTGTCGAAAAAGCTGTCGGAGGTTCGGAAAAACAACACCCTGCCGTATCTGCTGCCCGACGGGAAATCCCAGGTCAC
>WREG01000018.1 GCA_009779455.1 Oscillospiraceae bacterium | reverse complement strand
TTGGGCAGCAGGATATAGCCCGGGCGGTCGTTCATGATACCGAACACCAGCAATTCGCGGTCGTCCCGCACCATATCCTTGATGGGCGTGAAGGCAAATTCCTTACCGGTACAGGCCTCCGCCGCGCTTAAGCCCCCGCCGAAGGCCAGGGCAGGCTCCATTTCCCCGGGCGCGAAAACCACCGCGAGCCTGTTACCGAGCTCCATATAGCCTGTCTCGGTGATCAGATCCATGGCCGCGCCGAGGCGGTGCCGCCGGACGCTCTCGAAGCGCACCATGCCGGTACGGCACAGCAGCAGGTGCAGGGGGTTGTCCAGGGGGATGCGGAACTCCGCATGGCGCACGTTGAGCAGGGCGGGCAGCGCGGCGTCGCCCGCACCGATGCCGGCGAGCAGCCGCCCCAGGGCGTGCCCATAGTCCCGCGTGACGTCGTAGGCGCCCTTGCCCTCGGCGGCCACGGGGGTGCCGTCATAGCCGACGGCCAGCTGCGCGCCTTGGATCATCTGGAAATTCGCGCCCGCGGCGTTGACGGCCTCCTCCATGAAGTAGGGGTAGTCCCCGCTGACAATTCGATCATTTGCCCCCAGCGTCGTGCAGTGGGCGGAATAGTTCACCAGCCAGGTCTCTTTGCCGCCCGGGGCGTCCGGCACAAAGCGCAGGCGGTGCAGGTTTGGGTCGAGCACCTCGGGCGGGCGTTTGTCGTGCATAAAGGCCGAGGCGTCCGCCGTGCCGTAATAGAGTTTGCCTTCCTCCAGGTTCCCCACAGCCTCCTTGATGGCATTTGAGACAGTTGTATATAAGTGCTCCATGTAGGCCTGGTTTTTCCCGGTGTAGGGCGGGGAGAGACCCAGGAGATTGGCCCAGGGGTTAACAAACAGGCCGCCCAGCATCGGGCCGTTCAGGCCGAAGGTGTCGATGGCGCTATGCTGGTGCAGCACGCCGATGTCGATACTCACCACGTTGTTGTCCACGGCGAACTGGCGCAGCAGCGCGCGGATCCCGCGCACGTCATAGGAGGTCAGGGCGTAGCTGTCGATGCTCGCCAATACGACCGTGCCGCGACCGCTTCCGTCGTCAAGGGCCGTGACGCGCACGCAGAGGTCGTCAAGCAGGCGGATGGGGATTTTGCGGTCTATAAACAGCCGCTGGTCCTTGCCGAAGGGGCCGCCGCCCACATATATGTCGTTCCCGCCGGTATATTCACCCGTTTCGGGGTCGAAAAGCCCGTCCGGGATGATGGAAGCCCGCGCGTAGCCGAGTTTCCAGCCGTCGCCCTGCGGCCCGTCGATGAATTCGCCCATGCCGGGGTAAAAATCCGGGCTGCCGCCGTATTCCGAGGGGATATGCCTTGAAGGCATGAAAAGGCAGAGCATATTTGCGAGGCCACGCAAAACAGAATCGCCGATGTCGTACAAAACATTGCCTTTCGCCGGGCCTTGCGGGTTTTCGCCCGCCGCCAGCGCCGGGACGGCCGCCATGCCGCAGATCAGCGCGGCAAGGGCCATGGAACATATACAGATAAGTGAGCGTTTCATAAAATACCTCCGTTTGCATAGAATACAACAATTCTGATTGTATCACATTTATTCCGATAATGCAATCTAAAAAATAAAAAAATATAGCAAAAGCCCCCTGCCACAGGCCGCTTTGCGACAGGGGGGTAATCATAGTATTTACGGTTTCAAGGAGGTAATAGACAAAGTTCAGAGACCTGTGGTTTTTCACAAGCTCCAGATTGTTCAGCGCGGTTGCCATTGCGCAAATCGCTAAAAACCTTTGTTTTTCCAATCTTTTCTTATATAAACGAATTTAAAGCCGCCAAAAATTCGGCGGCTTTTCAAGTCGTTATGAAGATAAAAATATTTTAAAAAGTTTAAAATGGTTCAAGTTTAGCGGGAAAAAGAGAATATTATGAAAAAAGATTTCGGAAGAAGTTAATAATCATGTTGAAAAAATCAACGATACGCTGCCAGAAGGATATAACAGGCGGTTCGACTGGGGGCAGGGCGGGAGTTAATTCTTCCTCAAGTACTGCCCCGCAGACTGTACATCTAATATATTTATAACCTGCACCGTTTATATCGGCTTCTCTAAGGATAATCCAATCGCTCGCAATATGACCGAGAGCCGCGCCTTCAACCGTCCCGCATACCAGGCATGTTTTGGCTGCCGTGCAATCGGCAGCCTTCCATATATGCCCGCACGCGGCAGGGTCTAAAGCGACAAAGGGGACATCATAATCGGCAAGATATTCTTCGATATATGAACCGGTATAGCCGTAAACAGTGACTTTGTCGCATAAAGAAAACAAATTAAGGCCTATGCTCGTAACGCTGCAGGGGATTGTTGCGCTTAACAAAGAGGTGCAGCTCACAAAAGCCCCTCTGCCGATGCTCGTAATATTACATGGGATTTCTATGTTTTTGAGGGATGTGCAATTATAAAACGCCCCGCCGTCGCCGATGCTCTTGACACCGCTGCCGATCGTTACGTTTTCAAGTGAGTTGCACTCATAAAACATAGAATCGCCGATAATCGTAACACCGTCGCCGATCGTTAAATTTTTTAAGGCCCTGCAATACGCAAACACATAATTACCAAGGCTTGTAATATTGCCATTAATTGTTAAATCTTTAAGTGACGCGCAGCTGGCAAACGCATGAGCGCCTATGCTCGTAACGCTTTCAGGGATTATAATGCTTTCGAGAGAATCGCAACGCCAAAAAGCTCTGTCGCCAATCGTATTAACGTTATTAGGAATTGTAATATTTTTTAAGGAATTGCACTGATAAAACGCCGCTTCATCAATATATTTAACGCTGTTAGGGATTGTTACGCTTTCGAGAGCGGTACAATTTATAAAAGTTTGAGTGCCGATACCGTATGCGCCATATGGGATATCAATTTTTTCGAGGGAACTGCAACCCGCGAACGCGGAATCTCCGATTAAATAAGTATCATCGGAGAATGTAATACTTTTAAGGGAACTACAATGATAAAATGCGGCATGGCCAATAGCCCAAATACCTTCGGGGATTGCTATGCTTTTAAGGGATTCGCAATTATAAAACGCACAATTGCCAACAATTATGATCCCGCTCGGTAAATTTACCGTTTCAATGATCGAATGGTAATCATACCACGGGGCGGGCGCTGATGTTGTCCAATTCGGCATTATCCCTGTGCCGGTGATTGTCAAATTGCCGTCGTCGTAAAATTCCCACGACAGGCCTCCGCCGCAGCTTCCTGAATCGACAAGAACTGCTTCGGCTGAAGCTGTAATAGCTAGAGGTATGTATGCCGCCATTAAAACAAGGACCAAAAGAATCGAGAACCGCCGTTTTGTATGTTTCCGCATGATATTTCCTCCATTTATTTATTAATATCCATAGTTAGGAATATATAGCTTTCGCATGAAAATGTCAATAGTTTATAAATAATTTAAAAACATGAACAAACCGATGTAATAATGATGTAATAATAATGTCAATAATTTAAAAATATTAGCAAACAGTTGCAATATTATAAACGGCGGGGATAAGCCCCGCCGTTTTTCGTTTATATATTCCTTTTCGCCGCCTCAAAAATCAAAACCCGCATATCCCCGCCGGGGCCGTTGTACAGCGCATGGGAGCCGAAGGGCTTGTTAAGCACGGTATCCCCCGCTTTTACAGGGATTTTCGCCCCGTCAACCTCCATTATTCCCGTCCCTTCAAGGATAACATAGACCTCCTCGTCGTCGCGGTGCGTGTGGATGCCTATTGACGCCCCCGGCGGTAGGACGGTGTAGTTTATGAAGCTAAGCGGGGAATCAAGCTCCGCCCGCCTGTATACGCTCGACATCCGCGCCAGCCCTTCCCCGCCGTGGTTCGGCGCGGTTATGTATTCGGTTTCATAAAAATTCTTGATTGGCATTATAATATTCTCCCTCTATTTTAAAATACCCCGCCGCACGGCGTGTCCGTGCCATACCTCCAGCCCGCGCATTTTATGCCCGGGCAGGGATTTGTTTACCCTTGTCAAGGTGTTCATGGGGATGCCGCTTTGCAGGCGGACCAGATACTTTGAAGTGGCGGGGAAGGCCGACGACAGCGCGTCGTAAAGGGACGAGCAGTAAAAATGCATCTCCTCCGCCGCTTCAATATCGCCGTTTTGAAAGCTGTCCCACATATTTCTGAGAATGCGCGTGCCGCAGGTGGATATTGTCGCCATCACACCCATGCCCCCGGCTTTATAGGCGTCAAGGAGGTGAGCGACATTGGCCTGAAGGACCGCGCTGTCCCCGCTTACGGCTATTTTGCCGCAGATACCCTCCATAGTGCAGGTGGTGTCTTTTATGCCGGCGATGCGGCCGGTTTTTACAAGGGCGCCATAGGCTTCCGCGCTGATATGGTGATAAGGGGAATAAACGGGCGACTCGTAGAGGACGACGGGCAGCCCCGTGTGGGAGGACAGTTCGGACAGGTATGCCGCCTGCCTCACGTCGTCGTTCCCGTAGCCTTTTGTCACGAAAACAAAGCCGTCCACGCCTGCGGCTTCTATCCTTTTCATTTCATCAAGCTGGGCAAGCCAGCCCGGCTCAAAATTGGCCGTGGCGAAAACCTTCGTGCCGGGGCCTTTGTTTTTCACCGTGATTTCAGCCAGCTTCACCCGTTCGTCCAGCCGCAGCTCCGACAGCTCGGCGCTGCCTGAGACGCAAAACAGGTGGTGCGCCCCCTCGGAAACCTGCCATTTGACGTATTCGGCGTAGCAGCCGTAGTCGATGCTCAAATCTTCCTTAAAAGGCGTAAGCATAAGGGCGTATACCCCGCCGTATTGTTTTTCGTGTTCTTTCGCGGTCATTTTTTATATCCTCCCGATTAATATCATAAAATTTTATTTTCCCTTTTATTATCCACAAATTTTATAATGGCGTTAAGTATCAGATACCCGATAAACCCGTAAGCGACGCCGAGAACCGCGCCCGCCAGAACGTCGGAAAAGTAATGAACGAACAGGTATATCCGCGAAAAACCCATAACCGCGGCGAAAATCAGGGCGGGTACGCCTATTTTTTTGTTTGTTATCATTATAGCCGCAGCCGCAGCGAAGGACGACGACGTATGCCCCGACGGGAACGAATAGCTCGACGGCCTTTTTATGATGTCGGGGTAGATAAAATTCGGCCAGCCGTCATAATCGAACGGCCTTACGCGGTGGAAAAGGTTCTTTAGCAGGATATTGTTCAAAAGAAGCATGACAATAAGGGCGGCGGCGGTGTAAGCGGCGGTTTTCCTCGTTTTTTTCGGTATGAAAAGTATCAGGGTCAAAGCTATCCAAATCATCCCCCCTTCGCCGACAATGCTCAGCGCCTTCATTATAAAATCCAGGGCGGGGTGCCAGAGGTTTTGCACAAGCTCAAAGACTTCCCAGTCGATTTGGTGAATAAAGGTCATTTTTTATACATCCTTTCTATTAATATTTTCGCTATCTTATACACATCCCCACAGCCGAGCGTTATTATAAGATCGCCGTTTTTTGCAATTGAAGCAGTATAATCCGCTATTTTATCGAAACCGTCAAACCATACGCTGTTTTCGATTTTTTCCGCCAGGTTCGCGGTTGAAATATTATAGGTGTTCACTTCCCTTGAACCCATTATTTCGGTCATTATGACGATATCGGGGATTTTAAGGGCGCTGACAAATTCATTAAAAAGATTTGAGGTCCTTGAAAAGGTAAACGGCTGGAATATGGCGATAACGCGGCTGTAATCCATCTTTTTCGCGGCTTTTAATACCGCTTCCAGCTCCGCCGGATGGTGGGCGTAGTCGTCGGCGACCGTAATCCCGTTTATTTCGGCCAGTTTTTCAAATCGCCTTCCCGCACCCGCGAACCCCCCCGCATATTTAATGCTATCTTCAACAGCCGCGCCCGCGTAAACCGACGCTGCTATTGCGGCCAAAGCATTTAGAATATTATGCTCTCCGGGGATATTAAGCTCCGCCCGCCCGGCGTATTTGCCGTCCCGCAGCACGTCAAAGCACGGGAACGCGCCGTTTTTCATCGAAACATTGCCGTAACTCCAATTATTTTCGGTTTTTTTGCCGAAAGTGACAAAAGCCTTGCCTTTTAAACCTTTTACGGCGGTTTTTGTGTTCGCGTCGTCGGCGTTATATATGACCGTGTCTGACATATCGGCGAATTTTGTAAAGCTTGCGATAAGGTTTTCGATGGTCTTGAAGTATTCGAGGTGGTCGGCATCGACATTCAATATTACGGAGCATTTGGGCGAAAGGTCCAAAAACGTGTCGGCGTACTCGCAGGCCTCGCATACGAAAACATCACTCTCCCCTGCCACGGAATATGAATTAGTAAGGGGCAGCCTGCCGCCTATCAAGGCGTTCGGGGACATCCCCGCTTTAATTAAAATTTGCGTTGTCATTGCGGTGGCCGTGGTTTTCCCGTGTGTGCCGCAAATGCCTACGCAGTTTTTGTGCATCCTGCTGACCGCGCCGAAAAGCTCCGAGCGTTTGAAACAGGGTATCCCCTTTTCAAGCGCGTCCGCCAGTTCATGGTTGCTTTTTGGGATAGCGGCGGAATACACCACCATTTCCGCGCCGTCTGTGTTTTGCGGCGCATGGCCTAAGGTTACGGGGATTCCCAAATCCATTATATGCCGCAGCGTGTCGCTTTCGTTGTTGTCGGAGCCTGACAGGGCATAACCGCCGCGGTGCAGGATTTCCGCGAGAGGACACATACCCGCGCCGCCTATGCCGATAAAATGCACCCTTTTCACGGTTTCAAGCAGATTTTCAATATGCAATAAAAACGCTCCCTTGTCGCAGGAGCGGGCCTCGTGTCTGCCCCTACGGGTTATAACCACTATATTATAATATACATTCAAGAAAAAATAAACACCTTTTTGATATTTTGTTTAAATTTTGCTTTTTTATTTTTGCACAAAAAACGGAAGGGCTACATAGAATGCAATATAACATTTTAACGGATTGGTATTAATGGATATTTTGATAATAGGCGGGGACAGCCGCCAATTATATATGCCTGAGCATTTAAAATCAAAGGGCCATCACGTAAAAATTTGCGGGGTCGATAATGCTGACGGCATATTGACTGAAAAGAACGAAAAAGGCCTTTTGACCGCCATAAAAAACGCCGAAGCCGTGATTCTGCCCATTCCCTGCACCCATGACGGGGCGAATATAAACGCCGCGTTTTCCAAAAAGATAATCCCATTTGAAAGCGTATGCAGAAAGGCTGCGGAAGGACAAATATTTTTCGGGGGGATGCTGCCTGAGGATTGGTCTATCAAATTGAAAAATAAGGGCGCACAGGTCTGCGACTATTATTATTCTAAGGCGTTTGCCGAAAAAAACGCAATCCCCACAGCGGAAGGGATTATAGGAATTCTCGTCGATAAAATGCCCATAACGGTCAGCGGCTCCAATGTTCTGATATCGGGCTTCGGCAACTGCGGCAGGGAAACAGCGAAGCTTGTAGGGGCGCTGGGCGGTAGGGTTTATATCGCCGCGAGGAAAAAAGAAGCCCGCGATGCGGCGAAAGCCTGCGGCTACAATGCATTTTGCTTTGAGGATATCCCGAAAAGCGGCGGGAGCTTCGACGCGGCCATAAATACTGTACCCGCGCCTGTTTTTACAAGGGAAACCCTTGCGGCAATCAACAAGAACGCCTTGATAATAGAAATAGCCTCCGCGCCTTTCGGGATAGATTTTGGCGCGGCGATGGAATTCGGGCTGAAGGTGGTAAAAGCCGGGTCGCTCCCGGGGAAATTTGCGCCGAAAACGGCGGGAAAAATCATTTGCGACATAATTTTAAAGGAGATGCATCAATGATGGCTAATATAACGGCGGGTTTCGCGCTTTGCGGCTCGTTCTGTACTTTTGATAAGATTTTTCCCGTAATGGAAAGGCTTGCGTCAGCCGGCGTCAGGCTTATACCCATAATGAGCTATAACGCGTATTCGACGGATACGCGATTCGGGAGAGCCGAAGATATCATTAAAGAGGTCGAAGGTATCTGCGGGGAGAAAATTATACATACATTGACCGGCGCGGAGCCTATCGGGCCGAAAAAATTGCTTGATATGCTGATAATCGCCCCCTGTACCGGGAATACGCTGGCAAAAATTGCGGCGGGCATCGCCGACACGCCCGTTACACTCGCGGTAAAATCGCATTTGCGGAATCTGCGGCCTGTTTTGATCGGGATATCGACAAATGATGCCCTTTCCGCCGCCGCGAAAAATATCGGCGCGCTGCAGAACAGGAAAAATATATATTTTATACCTTACGGGCAGGACGACAGCGCGGGGAAGCCCAACTCAATGACGGCGCGGTTTGATCTGACGGAAGATGCCGTGAATGCGGCGATTGAGGGGCGTCAGATGCAGCCGATAATCATAGGCAGCCTCTAAAAACCCTGTTTCGCGTCCATGCGGCCAAAATCCCGCACACCTTGTTGTTGCTTCGTAATAAAATGTTCATTTTTATTTTCGTTAACAAGCATTAATTTTTATATTTGTTATGTTATAATTATTTTTGAGGATCGAATATCACTGTCTTAAAAAGGTTGTAAAGTTGTAAAAATGATTAAATATTTAATTTTGTCATTTCTCATAATATTCATCGCTTACACTGCGTTTGATGTTTTGAGAAATGTTTTAAAAAAATCGCCCCCGGACCTGCCCGAAGTTGACATCCCCAAAAAAACAGGGCTTATTTTGAAATATTACATAAGAAGCAAGGATAACAGGCAGGCGCAGAGGCTTTTCGGCAAAGACGTTCTGCTTTCGGACGGCGCTTATGTGAACGGCTTCCTAAAGCATATTTTTGATTATATGCGGGCAAGGTATGACTGCTCTGATTTCGACCTGCCCACGATAATTTGGCTTTACCGTGAATTTTACGTCGAAAAGCAACGGCTGCCTGAGGAATCAGCCGAATACATCAAAAACGAGCTTCTGAATTTTAAATACCGTCCGGACGAGCCGGGCGTTGACAGCATGTGCTATTGGTCCGAAAACCATCAGATAATATTCGCGGTTTCGGAGTATCTGGCAGGGATGACCTGGCCTGACGATATTTTTGCCAACGACGGGAAAACGGGGCGGGAACACAGGGAAAAAGCGCGGGAGCGCATAAACGCGTGGATCGAGCTTCGGTTCGCTTACGGTTTTTCCGAATGGAACAGTTCGACCTATTATACCGAGGATTTGGCGGCTATGAGCGTATTTATCAGGTTTGCGGATGACGGCATGATGCGCGAAAGGATGAAAATCATCCTCGACCTTCTGCTGTTTGACATAATGTCGCAGTCTTTTGACAACGTTTTCTGCGCCGCGTCCGCCAGGGCTTACGCCAACAACCGCGCCCTCGGGAAGTTCGGGAACGGCCCTTCCCTGACTTTTGCCTATATTTACAATTTAAGCGATAAAACAAACTCTTTTGGAAGCTCATATAAGGACGCGGACGGCAAAATGGAAGAACTGTTCGTATACCTTGCTGAAAGCGGGCTGTATTATGTACCCGAAGCGATAAAGGCGGTCGGCGGCGACACATCCGAAAAAATCATCAAATCGTCAAGCGGGTTTGACCCGTGGGAATTAAAAAACCTCTCGCTGCTGGGGCAGGAGCCGAAACAGATAATGGCGCAGCTGGGCGCGGAAGCCCTGATGGATGCGGATACAATAAAAAACACTTTGAAGTATTTCAAAAAAACGAAAATGTTTGCGAATTATTTAGTAAAAGATATCAGATATTTAAACATATATTTATTTAAATTGCATAATGTTTTACCTTTTTTAATTAAAAAATTTAACCCCATGACTAACGGCATATCTATTAAAAAAGCTGCTATTTATACTTACAGGACTGAACATTATATTATGTCCACGGCGCAAGGCTATAATCCCGGCGGCTTTTGCACACAGGAAAATATTTTCAGCGTCGTATTGTCAAGGGATTTAAGCTTTTTCCATCACCATCCCGCCCGCGACGACCGAAAAAACGAGCTGACGCCCGGCTATTGGACAGGTTCGGGACGCTTGCCGATGACCGCGCAGGACGAAAACATCAACATGGCCGTTTACCGCCTGCCTAAAGACGCGGGGCTGCTGGAGCTTTACGCGCCGCCCAAGTATATCCACGCTTACCTGCCGATAGAAAGGTACAGCGAAATACGCGAAGAAGGGCGGTATGTTTTCGCGCGCCTGAACGACGCCTATTTGGCGCTTATAGGCGCGAACCGCTTTGAATACGCGCCTTATGACAGGGCTTCGGCCGATACGTTAACAGGCGACAAGCCTGAAGACGCGCCGAGACTTTTAGGCCGTTTTGATTTAATACAGAGACTGCCGTCCGAAGACGAGGACGCGCTGTATTGCATAACGGAAATGGGTTCGAAAGAAAAAGACGGTGATTTTGAAAGTTTTGCAGAGAGAATAAAATCAAATAAAATAACCTTCGAAAGCGGCGTGCTTGACTATAAAAGCGGAGGGAAAAAATTAAGGGTTGAGTTCGGCTCGAAAAACCCTGAAAAGCCCAATCCGTCCAAAAACTTTATGTTCGCTGTTAACGGCAGGGTGCAGAATCTAAATTATCCGCGTTACGACAGCCATTACTGCAAAGGGGAACGCAATGACGAAAGCTATACCTTTGCCTGCGGCGACAAGTCGCATACGGTCAACCTTTCAAGGGCGTTTAGGGGGTCCGGGGCGTAATCCGCTTTATTGTTTCAGCAATTCCTTCACCTCGGTCATGTTTTCCCAATAACGCTTGGGCATATGCGACATCCTGCATTTCGGGTTATAGCGGGCGTCAATGGCAATCGTGTCGTAAAACCGCTTCCAGAGTTCCCGGTATTTTTCCTCTGTTTCGGAAGCCTGCGGGAATTCGATGTGTTCTGGCCGTATAATCTCATATTTTCTGTCCCGGTAAACGAGGGCTGCCTGATGGGCCTTGTCATAAATCATAAATTTCTCGCCGGAAAACCTCTCGATAAAATGGCTCGCAATAAAAGGCAATACAAAATTCTTCGGCGTAATGGCCGCAGCCAAAAATCCGTCATAATCGGAAAACCGGATAAACCCCTTCAGCAGATGGCTTTCATGCATCACATGCCTTTCCGCTTTCAAAAGAACCGCCACATCCGCTTCCCCGAGCATTTGCATGATTCCCGCGCCTATGCGGTACCCCTTCAGCAAAAAGCGCAGCGTGGCCAGCTCCTTGTCCTTCAAACAGCTCAGGAAAATATTCCGGACGAGCCCCAGCGCCTCTTTTGATATTTTGGCAGGGATGGAAGCATATACCTTCCGCGCTTTTTCGCTGTCCGTTTCAATCCGCCTCTGCCCAAACAGGGTAGGCTCCAGTTCGCCCTCCGGAACAATGGATTGCGGCAGTTCACGGCTGTACACGCTTTCATGGACGCAGCATAAAAACCCCTCAAAACTGCCGTCATAGATATATATAACGTCGCAAGGCTCCGCTAAAGGTTTGCCGCCAGGCATAACACCGCCTCCTCCGCCGCTTCCGCTATTGAAGATACGTCCTTTGCCCCGGGCAGCGCAAGCCTTCCCCCCGCAGGGCCGAATAGCGACATCTGCTCCGTCCCGAAGGAGAAAACGCCCGGGTCAATCAGCGCTCTGACCGTCGATTCTTTCCCGGCGCGAAGGCCTGCCGGCTGATCTTTCGCGATGATAAAATATTTTGCCCTTTTGAGGACGACGCCGATCCGCTTCAGCTCCGCAAGCCCGAGGCTCCCTGTTTTGCGCGCCGTTACGATCCGACCGGCGCTTGTGGGACCGATCCCCGGAACCCGCAGCAGTTCCTCATGCGGCGCACGGTTGACATCAATGGGGAAACGCTCAATATTGTTGATAGCCCAATTGCATTTCGGATCGAGATATGGGTTAAAGTTCGGCATTTCCTCGCTGAGTATCTCTTCCGGGTCAAAATGGTACTGCCTCATCAGAAAATCGGCCTGATAGAGGCGGTGTTCGCGCAAAAGCGGCGGCTTGGTGTCCACGGACGGGAGCAGCGTGTCCTCCACCGCCGGTATATAAGCGGAATAGAAAACCCTTCTGAGGCTGTACCGCCTATAAAGGCCCGATGCAAGGCGGATGATCTGATAATCGCTTTCCGGGCTGGCGCCGATAATCATTTGGGTCGCCTGCCCCGCCGCCGCGAAACGCGGGGCGTTTTTGTACCTGACAAGCTCCTTGCCGGACTCAACCCCTCCAGCGATTTGGGCCATCGGCGCGAGGATGGATTGTTTTGTTTTGTTGGGGGCAAGCTTTTGAAGGCTGGCCTCGCTGGGAAGCTCAATGTTGACGCTGATGCGGTCGGCCAAAAGCCCCATGCGGTAAACCAGATCAGGCGAAGTCCCGGGAATCGTTTTCGCGTGGATATAGCCCCAAAAATTATGCTTATAGCGCAAAAATTCCAGCGCCTTGATCATCTGCTCCGTGGTATAGTCGGGCGTTTTTAAAATGCCGCTGGAAAGAAACAGCCCTTCAATATAATTGCGGCGGTAAAATTCAATTGTCAGGTCAGCAAGCTCCTGCGGCGTAAAGGCCGTCCTCGGCACATCGCTGCCGCTGCGGTTCGGGCAGTATTTGCAGTCATAAACGCAGTAGTTTGTCATTAAAACCTTCAGCAGGGATATGCAGCGCCCGTCCGCCGAAAACGAGTGGCATATGCCTCCGGCCGCAGTATTGCCTATCCCCTGCCCCCCTGCCCGGCCCACGCCGGAGGACGTGCAGGCGGCGTCGTATTTGGCGCCGTCTGCCAAAATAGTCAGTTTTTGCATAATATCCATACATAACTCTCCGTTCGCCTAATTTGTCCATATCGCTTATACAGCCTATTATAGAACAAACGTTTTGTTTTGTCAAGGGGGTAAACAACTTTAAAATGAATGCCATGAATCCGTTTTACGCCCAAGTCTACGCAATAACCGCCCAAATCCCATGCGGCAGGGTGATGTCATACGGCCAAATCGCCCGTATTCTTGGAAAACCCCGCGCGGCGCGCGAGGTTGGCAGGGCAATGCGTATTTGCCCGCCCGGCCTGCCGTGGCAAAGGGTTGTCATGGCGGACGGGCAGGTTACGGGCGGCGCTTATGCCTATATGCGAAAAGAGCTTTTAGAAGCCGAAGGCGTTCATTTCCTGCCCGACGGCCGCGTGGATATGGATGCCTGCCGCTGGGGGCCTGATATAGTCAGCTTTCATCTATGAATTAAAACAACGGAAGAGTCCCGAATAACTGTTCAATATACGTTACTTCCTCCGGGACTTTTTTCGAATACCGCGTTTCATGCTGTTTAAGTTTTATGTTGAATCACCCAAATATCGTCCCCCACAGCATTTCCCTGAAATTGCTGACCTTTCCCTGATTGTTCCTGCCTAGCTGCCGCCAGTTCCAGTATTGGGGCGGCATATGGTAAATTTTCAGGCTGTAGAATTCTTCGGGCGTCACATAGCCGTACTCCGTCTGGTTGTGCTGGGTGCAATCCAGTTCCCAGATATCGTCAAAAAGCAGTTTGTTGTTCCTGAACCTGGAGCGGAGCTTGAACGGGCTGAATTCCCCCCTCATATTGCCGGATTTCCAAATCCTGTAAGAAAGCTCGGCCCGTCTTATATTGACAAGCTGCCAATCCTCCGTTGCCATTGATTTCGCCTTCGCCCAAAGCCCGTCGCAGTAGGCTATCTCTTTATTCGACAGGCTCATCATGCCCGTGGAGGTCGCCCCGTCGTCGTAGCGGGTGTGGAACTGTTTCCCGCAAATAGTCCGTCCCGAATATTCCTCCGACGCGGCGCGCATATACTCCCTGATATACTGCCAGCCGTCACCGTAATAATAAGGCATGTAATTGCTGCAAAGCTCCTCGATATCCGTATAGGGGTTCCAGAGCAGCCTTGCGTAAAGGTAGGAAAGCATGACATAGAAATTCACGTCGTTTACGGAATTCGTGCAGGTGATAAGGCCGATTGCGCCGTTTTCATAATAATATTGAAGGTAGGGCTGCAAAGAATTCCAGATGGGGTAGGCTATGCCGTAATGGTCGTATGTTAGGGGGTAGTCGTAAATCACTATGTTGTCGCAGACCTCGCGCCACCCCTGCAAAACCTCGTCCTTGGCCCAATTAGTATATTCCTGCGTGCATTCCCCGGGCGTGTGGACGTAGCACATATATATGGGGCAGTAATATATCTGCGCGTTTTTATGGAGTTTCGTCATAGGCGGCGGGAACGTCGTTTTATACGCGAAAATCGAGACCCTCGTGTCCTCATACCCCGCGTCAGCGACGGCTTCGCAGACCCTGTTCAGCAGCCTTGCTATGGTCGCGGTCGTGGCGCCGTTTTCCTCATTGTAGATTTCGGCGCATTTTTCGCACAGGCAGGTGTCCTCGCAGTCGTTAAGCCCGATTGCGACGCATACGGGCGTCTCGGCGGCGCGGTTCACGGCGTAGTCGCAGAAAATCCGAATTACCTCTTCATTCGACATGCAGGGGTTTGTGTACCCGCTGCGCCTGTTGCCGTCCCCGTCCATCGCGAAATATTCCGGGTGTTCGTCGTAATATTCTTCCACAGGCAGTATTATCCCCGAATAGTGGCCCGTGTCAAAATCCACCGAGCCGCCGTTTTCCGGCAGCGACAGGTCGTCGGGCTTGAAATGCCTCCCGTTCATCCTGTTGGCGAGGGCGTAATCGGTGTTTATCGAGGTCATGGGCCGCACAATGGCGCAGTCCCTGTAATAGTAATAAGGGACCTCGCGTTCGTCAATTTGCGCGGGGACTTTTATTTCGGCGTTTTCGGGGATGATGATATGCTCCGCCGAAAGCCAGCGGCATCCCAGATATTTTTCGAGGAAGTCAAATATGCCGTAAAGCGTACCCCGCATCTCACCGCCCGCTATGACGATTTTATCGCCTACGGTTTTGATGATGAAGCCCTCCTCGCCCAAGTCATCCCTGTCAACGGTAAAATCATCGCCTTCCCGGTTTGTTTTTCCGACAATTATCTCTTTTTCCTGCGGCGTCCCCGAATCATCACGAATCTCAAGCGAAACGCCGCAGATTTGCTCCAGATACCCACGGAGCTTTTCCGCCGCCGCATTTTCGGAGGGCGAGGCGTCTGCGCCTTTGATGATAACATAATCGCCGGCGCCGGTCCCCGCAATCGTCAGAACCGGGCCGTCATATCCCGAAAATGCCGCCTCGTCCGGGGCAAAAGGTTCGACGGAAGGGTTGATGACGCCCAAAAACATCCCGGCCATATAAATGTATGCGAAAATTGACGCGAAAACACTTTTAACTGATCTCATATGTCATTGGTACCCCCTTATTATTCAGCTTTTTTCCATTTTTATCGGCATATCATAGCATTTGCTGCCTTTTCCGCAGCAAATACCCCCGACAAAACAATAAAAACCCACCGCTGACCATTATAAACCAGCGGCGGATTTTTTGCAATGGCAAATTTTAAATTTTATCCTCTAATTTCGCGACGAAGCGTAAAATGGTCCGGGCGTATGAGGCCGACAGCTCGCCTTCGCCGTCAAAATCGGCGGCGGCGAAATACGCGCCTTTTAATTCGTCCAGCTTCGCGACGTGGCGCAGGACCGCCCTGGCGTCGGACGCCGATATTTCGCCGTCGCCGTCCGTGTCGCCCCTTACAACAACCGTGCACTCTTTCACAGCGTCGCCGTCAGCGAGCTTTACAACCATCCCGGTGGCGGCAAAGAGGGTTTTGTCCGTTATCTCCCCGCCGTCGCTGCTATACACGCCCAGCCCGGTTTTCGGCTCGATATTATTCAAAAACTCCTCAAGCGCAGTGCCTGCCGCAACGCCGGTTATAAAGCCGTCTTTTATTTCATATATTTCGCTTTCGATATTGACGGGTGCGGGCGGCTTAGGTTCCGGATTGGGTTCGGGTTTCGGTTCGGGCTTCGGTTCGGGTTTTGGTTCGGGCTTCGGTTCGGGCTTTGGTGTAATTTCGGCGGCTTTTACATTTATTGCGAACGTCGCGGTTTTGCCCTGATATGTTACGGCAACGGTTCTTGTGCCAACAGTTGACAATACGGAACCATTTGCGGGGTTGGTCGCAAATCCCGTAGTATAGGCCGCAAAAGTGCCGTCGCTGTAAGCCGCTTTAATTGTCAAGCCGGAAGCGTCGAATTTGTCTCCCACGGTATAAGCAATCTTTGAAGGCTTGCTCGCTATGCTTATTCCCGTCAACGTTTTTGCTGGAGGGGCCACTTTTTTAACTTCAACCGTGAACGTCGCGGTTTTGCCCTGATATGTCACGGTAACGGTTTTTGTGCCAACCGCAGACAATACGGAGTTATTCGCCGGGCTTGCTGTAAACCCTGTTGCAAGGGTATTGCTTGACCCGTCGCTGTAGACCGCTTTGATTTTCAATCCCGAGGTGTTGAGCTTGTCGCCAACGGTATACAAGCTTTTTGTCGGCTTTGAAGCTATTTCGATGCGGGACAGGGTTACGGTCGCGGGTATCAGCTCGAAAACAGCGGTTATGGTGGTCGCTTTTGAAGGCATTGTGAATGTTGTCGAAGCGCTGTTCGCGTTCGCGAATGTGCCGCCGTTGGAAGCCGTCCAGTTTTTGAATTTGTAGCTGCTGTTCGGCACGGCGGTTATGTTTATTTTGGCACCCGCCTCATAATTGCCTGTGGTTCCTGCTGTTATTTTCCCGCCCGTGCCTGCGGCAACGGTAAGCTTGTAGTCGGGGATATTGTCAGGCACCAGTCCGATGTTTACGTCCAATTGCGGCGGGGGGACGGGCAGCCAGGCGCTGTAGCCCGTTTTATACCCCTCTTTTTCGGCTTTGACCTGCCATAAGCCTTCCG
>WREG01000017.1 GCA_009779455.1 Oscillospiraceae bacterium | reverse complement strand
TGAACTGGCCGTCATAGACGACGGTAAGCTGAAAGAATTCGGTACGCATATGGAACTTATAAATAAAAAGGGCGAATATTTTGAGCTGTATAAAGTAAAATACAACCTGCCGCTTGCCTATTGCGTATACAATGACGTTGAATTCTGGCCTTATGACAATGTCCCGGGCGGGGACAGTGATTTTTGGAAGTTCAGGTCAAACACCGACGACTATATCGCCGTGCATGAAGATTATATTAAGAGGGCGGCGGGCGTTTCGGGCTGCTTCCTGCCGCTTGACATTGAAAGCACGGACAGCAAGAATAATTCGGCTAAAAACGAATATGTAACGGCGGGCAGCTATTCTTACACAAAGCAAAACGCGGATCAGAAAGCGTCCTCGACCTTCGAATATACCGTCGAAAAATCGACAAACGTGTATTTGACCGCGAAAACAAACTCAAAAAACTTAAATGTTAAAATTAACAGCGATAATTTAAATATTGATTATAAGATGGACAGAAGATATGTATGCGATTTGGGCTATCTTGACGCGGGGAGCGTTATAACCCTGGAAGTGCAGATACCCGAGGACGCTGCGGCGACAGGCTCTTATTATATGTACCTGTACGGCCTTGACGGGGACGCTTTTGAGGATGCGTATAACGAAATCGTCGCGAACGGGACGCTTGACATCACTTCTTATAGCGAAACGGACATTGAGGGGACTGTCAGGGCGGCGGAGGATATGCTTCTTTATACTTCAATCCCCTACGACGAAGGCTGGCAGGTTTTTATCGACGGCGAACGCATACCCGCGGCTGAATATATAAAGCTTGCAAACGCCCTGCTGTGCGTCCGCATAGGCGCGGGCGAACACTCCGTCAGGTTCAAATACGAGCAGAGAGGGCTGCCGGAAGGCATATTAATAACAATTTTTACCGTGGCGTCGCTTCTTGTATACGCGGTCATCAGCCGCTTTTTCCTGAAACAAAGGCTTTTCGACGCTTTAACGCTGCGGAATAAAAAATTCAGGCCTGTTTTGGAGAGAATTAATAAAGCCCCGGATAATTTATATCCGGTTTTGAAGCCTGGGGATGATAATAATTGGGATGAGGCGTAAAAATCAAAAACAGAAAGGATCAGATTATCATGTTCACATTTTCATGCGGGGGCGGCTGGGTCAAGGGCAGCTACGCCGACAAAATACGCGGGGCGGCCGCGCTGGGTTACAAAGCCATTGAGCCTCTTGGATGGCTTGGGGAGGACTTGGAAGCCGCCCGAGCCGCTGCGGACGAAACGGGCTGTGTAATATCTGCCATACTTGTACAGTCCGCCGACGAAAAAACGGCAAAGCTTATCGGCAACGAACACGGCATCGTGCATGAGGACGCAAGGGAAGCGTTTGTAAAGGCGATAGGGGAGACGCTGGCGGCAGCGAAAACAATCAACTGCAATACTATCGTCGTAACAAGCGGCAATGAACGGCTTGACGTATCCCGTGAAGTACAGCATAACAACATAGTCGAAGCCCTGCGGGCGGCTCTGCCCGTTATCGAGGGCAGCGGCATCCAGCTGGTATTGGAACCCTTGAATGTCCTTGTAAACCACGCGGGTTATTACCTTACGACCTCCCATGAAGGCGCGGAAATAATAAATGAGGTGAATTCGCCTCAAAGCCGCCTGCTGTACGACGTTTACCATCAGCAGATAACAGAGGGGAACCTCATCCAAAACATCAGGCAGTACATAGGCGAAATAGGCCATTTCCACGTAGGCGATGTCCCCGGGCGCAGGGAACCCGGCACGGGCGAGATCAACTATAAAAACGTGTTCAAAGCCATAGCGGGAACGGGCTATGACGGGTTTGTGGTGTTCGAGTGCGGTTTGACGGAGCCGGTGGAGGCCGTGACGCGGAAAATGTTTGAATTAATCTAAATAAGGAGTTTTTGTTTATGAAAAAGGTATTATCCACAGCATTTATTTTAGTTTTTATTTTATCGTTAGCGGTTGGATGCAGTCCCGGCCCTCAGCCGGAATCGACCTCGGCTTCAACGGAAGCCCCGACAACATCGGCACCCGACGGAGGTATCCTTCCTTTGACAAAAAAAATCCCCGTGGTCAGGGAGGGGGAGGAAGAGCTGCTGTCCGCACGCCTGGTTGCAAGCGGAAGCTACTCCATATATGTTTTTGACGATATTGAGTTTACGGCGGCCGAAGACGGGGATATGTTCATTCCGAAAGGGCAGAATGAAAACCCGCATTATTATATGCGGGTCACCGTGTCCGACGGTTCCGCCGGGCTGCCCGCGGACAGGGACACAGACGGCTTTGTCACCAAGTACAGCCGTATCACGAAGGAGAACGGGGCTTACGATATTGAGATGTATTATTCATATGAAGCCGAGGAGGGCGGCCTGGTATTGCTGAAGGCCATGCTGGATACCTTCGCCGCCGGATAGCGGACGGAATACATCGGCAACGGTTCTGTTGTGTTGTAATTTTGTCTGATATTTGCCGATTTTAGCCGCACAAGAGAACCGTCCCGTATAAATGCATTGACAAAAAATATATTTCGGTGTATATTAGAACGTGTTGAAATGGAGGCTGCATATATGAGCGCTGAAGATTTTTTAATGGGGCAGCTGCCCCGGATGGCAAATATAGCGTCCGGCCACTGGGGCCGCAAGGCTAAAATGAAGCCGCTCCCCCCGTTGCCCGACGGCGTTTGGGACGGGGGCGGCGAACCGGGGCCGCATTTTACCGTCGGCTTCGGCCGCGTGCCGTTTACGCCGAAGGACGTGGGAACAAAGACATACTATCTTGCCGGTTACGGGACAAACCGCCCGGCGCAAAGCGTCCATGCCGATATCTGCGCGAGCGCGGCGTACCTTGACGACAATTCCGGCAAGGGGGCGCTTCTGCTGGTTTCGCTCGACTGCGTAGGCCTGATGAACCCCGATGTGGGGCTGATACGGAAAAAGTTAGAGGGGTTTTGCGGCCGGACCGGCTGCAGGGCCGTCAATATCATGTCCACACACAGCCACGCCGCCCCCGACACGATGGGAATGTACGGCAAGCTGCCTAAAACCGGGCGCGACAAAGCGTTTATGGACAGCCTCTACAGCGCGGTCTGCCGGGCGGCATGGCAGGCATACAATACCCGCAAAGACGGCAGGCTTTACGCAGGGGATATAGAGGCGGACGGGATTCAAAAGGATATACGCTACCCGGAGGTCTTTTGCAGAACGCTTACGCGCATCCGCTTTGTCCCCGACGGCGGCGGGACGCAGACCTGGATTGTCAACTTTGCCGCGCATCCCGAAGTGATGGACCAGCGCAACCGCGCCATAAGCGCGGACTACGTCCATTTTATGCGTAAAAAAATCGAATCGATTGTAAACGCGAAGGTCATTTACTTCAACGGCGCCATCGGCGGCATGATTACGCCTATTGAGATCGACAAGGACGATTTTATGAAGTCCGTTACGTGGGCAGGCGAAAAAATTGCCGAATGCGCCCTTAAAATAGACAATGAGCGTGAACTAAAACCCTTGATAAATACGATACGGCAGGAGTTTTACGTGGATTTGGCGAATATTATGTTTTTCATGGGCGGGCTGCTTAATCTCATCCCAAGGCCGCGCTACGCGACCGGGAGCGGCCCGCTTAACATATCGCTTAAAACCGAAATGAATTATATGGAAATCGGCGACGTGCATATCCTGACAATACCCGGGGAGCTGTTCCCGGAGCTGCAGATCGGCGGCTACCTGCAGGAAGGCGACGCCTCAATCGGCGGGCCGGAATTAAGCCCGAAGCCCCTGCGCGAGCTGGCAAATGACGAAAAACTGATCGTTTTTTGTCTGGGCTGCGACGAACTCGGCTATATTGTGCCGCCCAACGACTATCTGCTGCATGATGAGCAGCCGTTTATCGAACATGCCTATGACGCGGCCGGAAGAAAACACTATGAGGAAACCAATTCCGCGGGGCCGCAGACAGCGGCAAGGATCGCGGAAACATTTGAAAAAATTTTGAAAATCATAGGGAGGATGTAATTGTATGGCAGGAATGTTATCTTATGTCGAAAGCAAAGTCGAATCCATCGAAAACCTCGTTTCAAAGCATTATAACAAAAAAGCGGGAAGGCGTCCCGCACCCGTTTTGCCTAAGGCCGCGTGGAACGCCGTAAACCGGGCCAAATCGGATCATTACACGGTGGGGATTGCCAAACGCGAAATAGTGCCTGACGACATCGCGGACGGCGGGTATTATATCGCGGGCTATTCGGGACCGAAAGCCATCACGGGGGTGCACGACCCCCAATGCGCCACCGCGATCTGGATTGACGACAACTCAGGGAAGGGCGCGCTGGTACTGGTTTCCATCGACTGCGTCGGCTTTTTGCGCTATGACGCCGACGCCGTCCGCGAGCAAATGGCGGATTGGGCGAAGAAAAACGGCTGCCGCGAGATGCATTTCTTCGGCACCCACGACCACGCCGGGGCGGATACGATGGGAGTTTGGGGCAAATTGCCCAAATCCGGGCGCAACAAGAAATTTATCGAGCTGATGCGCGAAAAAATCTGCGACGCTATCAAAACCGCGTACATAAACCGCAAATGCGGCGACCTTTTCTTCGGGCAGATAGAGGAACCCGAGGGCTACCACGACGACTACCGCCTGCCGAAGGTGTACTCCACTACGCTGACCCGTTTCCGTTTTGTGCCGAAGGACGGCGGGAAAGAGGCATATCTTGTCAACTATGCGGCCCATCCGGGTATGCTCGGCAGCGGGAACACTTTGATGAGTGCGGACTGGGTTTACTGGTTCCGCGAGGATATTTATAAGAAGGCCAACGCCGAGGTGATCTTCATAAACGGCCTTATCGGCGGGCTTGTTTATCCGCATGAAGAAAAACCGGACGATCAGCTGTACTCGACGGAGCTTGCGGGGCATCGCATAGCGGAGCTGGCGCTGGCCGTAAAGGATGAGCGCAAGCTGGAGCCGAAAATCAGCACAATGAGCCAGGATATATACCTCACGGTTGACAACACCATGCTGACCCTGGCCTGCATTTTGAAAATCGTGCCGACGAGGCCTGTCGCCACGGGCAGGGGCCGCTTCGGCCTTTCCGTCAAAACCTCGCTTAATTACTTCACGATAGGCGACACACGCATCCTCACCGTGCCGGGCGAGATGTTCCCCGAGCTTGCCTACGGCGGTTATTTATCGGAAGAAGAATCCGCAAGCGGCAGCCCCGACCAAAACCCAACTCCTTTGCTGGAAATTGCCGGGGACAAAGATTTGATAATGTTCGGGCTGGGCGACGACGAGCTTGCATATTTCATCCCTCCCAACGACTATTTCCTTGACGAAAAAAGGCCTTATTTCAAAAACGGGCAGGATCGGCTCGACCGCAAACACTATGAGGAAACGGTATGCGTCGGGAAGGGCGCGGCGCAGCAAATTGCCGACGCGTTTGCGGAAATGCTGAAGGTAATCAAAAAATGATGAGCGTAAAATTGCTTTAAATTCGTGAAATTCGTAAAAGAGGTACAGCGTAAAAAGAGGATACTTGAAAAAGAAGATTATTACAAGCTTGTTAACGGCTACAAAAATTTTTATTCTTGCCCTATTGACAAATTATTTTCAAATGTATATAATATAAACAGAAACAAATGAATAAACTCGGTAGGTGAGGCTACCATAAGGATACGGGTTGCTGCCGCGGAGCAGTGGAGACACTGTAAGATGGCCAGCAGTTTATGTCGGATCAAGGCGTAAACTAACGCAATTTCATTGCCTTATGATGCTAAAGCTTGAACGGTGGGGGGCTGTATACTTTTGTTTTAAGGTATATGAGTTGTAGCGTATCTTGCCTGCCGTGGTTATCCCGGCAGGCATTTTTTAGTGGTCAGTTGTGAGTAATTAGTGGTTAGAATTTGTAGGGGCGGGTTTCCACGCCCGTCCGTGAGTATACAGCATACAATAAAAATAATATAAAGGCAGGTGAAATGGTTAATGGATACAGACGGTGGCAGTACCGATTATTACGAACGAAACAGAATACGCGCATGGTCCGGGACGGTATCCGTTTACCGTTTCAAATAACAGGTGAAACCTTTTATATGGGCTGATACGCGTATATAGGAGGGATTCATATGGCAAAGAAAACCCAAAAGCTGGCCCCGGCGGTGACTTCGCGTGCCGTCAAGGTCAAAAAGCGCCTTTTAAACGCGGCGGTTAAAAACCCGCAGACGCTGCTTATACAGTATGACAACACCGCGGAAGGGTATGACGAGGAAAAAATCGAGGATATGCGCGAAATGTACGGCACGAACGCCATATCCAGACAAAAAGAAGCGACAATATTCAAGCGCCTGTTCGACGCGTTTGTAAACCCGTTCTCGATAGTGCTTTTCATTATCGCGGTGATTTCGCTTGCCACCGAGGACCTGGCCGCGTTCACCATAGTGATTTCAATGGTGATGATAGGCGGAGTGCTGCGCTTTGTGCAGGAGCATAGAAGCCGCCATTCGGCGGAAAAACTGACGGAAATGGTCGAAACCACCGTCGCGGTGCAAAGGGTTTACGAGGACGAGGACACAGAGGAGGAGCGGTCGGAAAGACGGGAGATACCCCTTGACGAGCTGGTTGTCGGGGACGTTGTTTATTTGGCGGCGGGGGACATCATCCCGGCGGACATCCGCATATTGCAGGCGAAGGACCTGTTTATAAGCCAGTCGTCTCTGACGGGGGAGAGCGAACCCGTCGAAAAATTCGAGAAAGAAATAACGGGCAAGCCCCTGAACCCGCTTGATTTGAACAATCTGGCATTTATGGGCAGCAACGTGATATCAGGCTCGGCCACCGCCCTCGCGCTGGCAGTGGGCGACGATACCGTATTCGGCAACATAGCGAAACAGCTTCAGGTCAAAAAAGAGCCTACAAGCTTTGAAAAGGGCATAAATTCCGTATCGTGGGTGCTTATCCGCTTCATGGCCGCGATGGTCCCCCTTGTGTTTTTTGTGAACGGCTTCAGAAACGGCTGGCTTGGCGCGTTTATGTTCGCCGTATCCATCGCCGTCGGACTCACGCCCGAAATGCTCCCGATGATAGTGGCGTCGAACCTCGCAAAGGGCGCCGTCACAATGTCTAAAAAGAAAGTCATAGTCAAGGATTTGAATTCAATACAGAATTTCGGCGCCATGGACGTTCTTTGCACGGATAAAACAGGCACTATAACCCAAGATAAGGTAATCCTCGAATACCATCTCGACATACACGGGAACGAGGACGAGAGGGTACTCAGGCACGCCTTTTTGAACAGCTATTACCAGACGGGCCTTAAAAACCTGATGGACGTATCCATAATCGAATACGCCGAAAAGCACAAGGTCAAGGAGCTTTGGGAGAATCATACAAAAATTGATGAAATCCCCTTTGATTTCAACCGGCGGCGCATGAGCGTGGTCGTGGCGGCCCCGGACGGCAAAACCCAGCTTATAACAAAAGGCGCGATTGAGGAAATGCTGTCAATTTCCTCTTTTGTGGAATATGAAGGCATGGTCGAGCCGATAACCGACGAGATAAGGCGTGAGGTTTTGAGGACCTGCCGCAAATACAACAAAGACGGCCTGCGCGTATTGGGCGTGGCGCAAAAAACCAACCCCTCCCCGGCGGGCGCGTTTTCCGTCGCGGACGAGAGCGATATGGTGCTGATAGGCTACCTTGCCTTCCTCGACCCGCCAAAGGAGAGCGCGGAGGAAGCGGTTGCCGCACTGCATGAATACGGCGTCAGCGTGAAGGTCCTAACGGGCGACAACGACGCTGTGACGAAATCCGTCTGCCGCCAGGTCAAAATAAGCGTTGAAAACATACTTTTGGGCTCCGATATAGAGGCTATGGACGACGGGGCGCTTAAAAAGGCGATTGAAGTGACTGACGTTTTCGCGAAGCTTTCGCCGCAGCAGAAGGCGAGGGTAGTCACAGCGCTCCGCGAAAACGGGCATACCGTCGGGTATATGGGCGACGGCATAAACGACGCTATGGCCATGAAAGCCGCAGACGTGGGGATTTCCGTCGATACAGCCGTCGATATCGCCAAGGAATCCGCCAACATAATACTTCTCGAAAAAGACCTGATGGTACTCGAACAGGGTATGATAGAGGGCCGCAAAATATACGCCAATATAATAAAATACATCAAAATGACCGCCAGCTCCAACTTCGGCAATATGTTCTCTGTGCTCGCTGCGAGCATTTTCCTCCCGTTCCTGCCCATGCTCCCGATACAAATATTGGCGTTGAACCTAATTTACGACATTTCATGCCTGACAGTCCCGTGGGACAACGTTGACATGGAATATTTGAGGAAACCGCGAAAATGGGACTCGTCGTCTATAACCAAATTTATGCTGTGGCTCGGGCCGTCAAGCTCCGTTTTCGACATCACGACATACGCGCTGATGTTCTTCATAATCTGCCCCATGGTCGCGGGCGGAGCGTTCAATACCCTGAACGAAGGCGGGCAGGCGCTGTTTATAATGCTTTTCCACGCGGGCTGGTTTGTGGAGTCCCTATGGTCGCAGACGCTTATAATCCATTTGATAAGAACCCCGAAAATGCCGTTTATCAGAAGCCGGGCGTCGTGGCAGCTGACACTGCTGACCTCGGCGGGAATAGCGGTCGGGACGGTCCTGCCGTTTACCTTCGCGGGGAGGATGCTGAAAATGGCCCATCTGCCCCTGGTCTATTTCCCGTACCTCATAGCGACGATCGCGTGTTATATGGTTTTGACGACGCTGTTGAAGAAGATATTTATACGGAGGTATGGGGAGCTTCTGTAAATGTAAGATTTAAAATGTAAAATGTTAAAAAAGCGGCTTTGGTTAAGCCGCTTTTAGAACACAAGGGGACGGTTCTCCTGTGTTCTTGAGAAAACAGAGAACATAGGTCAAAATATGCAACACAGAAGAACCGTCCCCTTGTGTTATTCAATAACATTAATAAGCAGAACATAAATGCATAACTGTCAAGTTTTAATAAAATGATTTTCACGGAAAGCCCTTGCTGACCGTCAGGCTTTTCCGACTTTTATTCTTAAACTATTTGTAAAGCGCAATCATAGGCATCATCTCCATCCATCCCGTCATTCTGATATTTTACAATACCTATTATACAATTTTTATTTTAAAATGTCAATAAAAATTTACCTTCCCCTGTTGTCCAACAGCAAAAAAGAACCGTCAGGCTTTGATATGCATAAATATACATCAATATACAGGGCTGGGAATTCAATATGGGAGATTGGCGGCAAATGGAAAAAGGCGCGTTTCGCAAGGGGACGGTTCTCCTGTGTTCTTGAGAAAACAGAGAACATAGGTCAAGATATGCAACACAGAAGAACCGTCCCCTTGTGTTATGAATTGAAAAAACCCCCGCCGTGCCGGAAACAGCGAATAGTAACCTGCGAAAAGCAGGTGGGTGCCCTCCCGGTGATTTTGCGCTTCCATCTTCCAGCGTCAATGCATGATTGACGTTAGGAGGCCTGCGAACCCGTCAGCGGAGCCGAGCTCCCTTTTTTTAATCGTTGGGTTAATATTGGCTGTAATTATCGTACATGGCAGGGATTATTTTAATTGAGAATTAAGAGTTGAGGGTTGGGAGTTTTAGATATATTTAAAACTATTCTTCCTCGTCTTCTTCGCCGTATTCAAAGAGTTCGGCCAGGCGTCCCTCGAAAATTTTGCCTACCTCCTCGAATTCTTCTTCGTCTTCGATTTGCGTCAGTATGTTTTCGCCGCTTTCCTCGTCTACTTTCAGAATAATAAACGAGCCGTCGTCCTCCTCCATTTCTTCTTCAGAGGCGTAAGTGGGCATAAGCGCGATGTATTTGCCGTCGTCGGTTTCTATTCTGTCAAGCTCTTCAAAAATATGCTCGACCCCGTCGTCGTCGACGACGCATACGGTATCGGGGGTGTAATCGTCTTTCATAAGTTCTTCCTGTCGTTTTTTATTTATTTTACCCTATAGTTTTATAAAAGTCAATCGGGAAATTCGGCGTCTATAATATCGGCTGACCAGGTAAATTCGAAAGTTTCCCCTTTTGCCAATGTTTGTATCTGATATTTTTCGGAAAAATCGTCTTTTTTCTCAAAATCGTCGTTCACGCCGTACCACGGCTCAATGCAGACGTAAGGCGCACCGGGTTTTGCCCAAATACCGAGGTACGGCGCGTCCCCCAGGCTGAAATTGACGGCCCTGCCGTGGTTTTCGCTTTTCAATGTGACGTTTTTCGACTTGTATCCGGACAGTATAAGCGCATCCTCGTTAAAAATATCTTCCGTAATGATAATATTTTTTGAATTGCTGAGAACGGGGGCCTTGTCTTTTATCCTCAAGGCTTCTACAAGGTCGATTTTTTCGGTTTCTAAGGTTTCCGGCTCGTCAAACTCGATATAGTCGCCCATTTCGCAGTTGAAACCCGGGTGTGCGCCCAGCGAAAAATACATATACCCGTCGTTTTCGTTTACCACTTCATGTTTTACCGACAGTTTCTTGCCCGACAGCAGATATGTAACAATAAGCCTGAATTTGTAAGGGTAGGCTTGCAGAGTCTCGTCGTCGTGGGTCCACTCGAACACAAGGCTGTTGTCGCTTTTTGAAACAAGTTCAAATTCCCTTTTCCTGGCCAAACCGTGCTTCGGCATCGTGTATTCGGCACCGCCCAAGCGGTATTTGTCGTCAAGAAGCCTGCCGACTATGGGGAAAAGTATTGGCGCCTGCCCGTACCAGATATCCGGGTCGCCCTGCCAGAGGTATTCAAATTCCGCGTCTTTCGAATAGACGGAGGTAAGTTCCGCGCCTTTCGTTTTAACCGAAACGGACATATGACCGTTCTCAACGGTATAAATCAATCAAAATCAACTCCAAAAATTTTATCTGTGAAGATATATTATCATTAAAAATGACTAAAATCAAGAGGTTTTTAAATTATTTTATAAAATGCTTTCAAATACGCCGCAAATAATGTATAATCATATCAATAACACAGTAAACGGAGCGGATAATTATGGCAAAAATAAAAACCAATAAAATCATTAAGATTCTTGCGGCTGTATTGATTCTTTCTTTAATTGCCGCGTTAACGGCTGTTTTTATGGCAAAAAACAATAACGCATACTCCCCTTACGGCGCGGTTGCCCCCCAAAACCTCCCGGTTGGGGGGTTCGCGCCTATGCCGGGGTTCGAGGGCGCGGATTATACCGTTCCCGCCGACGGCAGCATCGAAGAAGTGCGGGATATTATCCGCGAAAAGCGAAAGCAGGCCGAAAACGCGGAAAAACATTACACCGTGCTTATCGAGGACGGGGAATACAATATAAAGAGCATAGTTTTTGACGGGCGCGACAGGGACACCGCGTACCGTTCTAAGGACGGCGGGGCAATACTTAACGGGGGCCTGCGGCTTGATTCAAAAGATTTTGCCGCTCCTGCGGACGATGTTCTGTCAAGGCTCTCATCGGATGCCAAAGCTAACGTAAAGGCGGTTGACCTTGCAAAGCTCGGCCTTGCCGCCGACGACTGGGGCGGTATGTACGCCTTCGGCTGGAGCAATACGGCGGGGAAATATGACGGCGGCACGGGCCCCCTGCCCTGCGAGCTGTTTATCGACGGGCGGCGCATGACCACGGCGCGCTACCCGAACGGGAGCGAATGGCTGAAAACGGGCGAGATAATCGACGGGGGCAACAGCTCCGGGGACGCGGAATGGCCCGATATGCGGAACCCGCGCGGCGGCGTTTTTATAATGGACGAAAAGACCGCCGGACGGGCGGCAAAGTGGACGGATACGGACGATATATGGCTTTTCGGCTGTTTCAGATATGACTGGGCGGATATGAGTACCCGCGTCAGGGCTTTCGACCATGAAACCGGGGCGCTTACGACCGAATACGCGAGCTACTACGGCTTCGCGGAAGGCGCGAACTACTATTTTTACAACATATTGGAGGAATTGGACGAGCCGGGCGAATGGTGCCTTGACCGCGACAAGGGTATCCTGCATCTTTGGCCCCCGGCTGAAAACCTTGACAATGCCGATATTTTCCTTTCGCTCAGCACGGAAAGCCTTATAACAGGCGAAAACATAAAAAACCTCAGCTTTATCGGCCTTACCTTGCAGGGGACGAGGGGAAACGGCATGGATTTAAAAGGCGACGGCATTACCGTTGACCATTGCCTGATTCAAAATGTGGCGGGGGACGCGGTTTCCTTGGACGGCTATAACAACACGGCTTCAAATAACGAAATCCGCAGGATAGGCGCGAAGGGCATAACCCTCGACGGCGGGGACGCGGAAGCCCTGAACCCCGGCGGCAACAGGGCCGTAAATAACCTGATACACGACTGGTCGGAGATAATCATGACCTATCAGGGCGGCATAAACATCTACGGCACAGGCAATACGGCCGCCAACAACGAGCTTTACAATTCCCCCCACACGGCCATATTCTTCTGGCACGGGAACAATACCGTCATCGAATACAACCATATCCGCGACGTCTGCCTTTTGACCGACGACGCGGGCGCGATTTACAGCGGCCGCAGCTGGTTCAACGCCTACGGCTCCGTGATACGCGACAATGTTATCTATAATTTGGGGAGCGGCGGCCATACGCCCGACGGCATATACCTCGACGACGGCCTGACGGGGGTCACGGTGGAACGGAACCTGCTCGTAAACGTGCCGGGCAGGGCAATACACGTCAGCGGCAGGGATTTGGAAATCCACAACAATACAGTCGTGAACGCGGGCATCCCCCTGAGCTACGACGACCGCACAAGGGGCGGCGCCCTCGACACCAAGCATTGGTTCCATAACCTTTCGGGCGAAGGATATCAGATGTGGAACGATCTCCTTGCGTCCCCGTGGCAGACGGAGATATGGAAGACGGCCTACCCGAAGCTCGCCCTTGTTTCAACCGACTTTAACGATATAGAGGAAGCCGCTTTCGCCGCAAACCCCGCAGGGAGCAGCGTCACGGGCAATATTTTCACGGGGGAGAAAAAAGCGGGGTTCTCTGACAGCGTAAAACGCTTCAGCACGACCGGGCCGAACGGGGAATATAAGCTTTCAAAAATAAAAGCCCTGTTCGCGGACGCGGGGGCGGGGGATTACGGCGTCCCGCCCGGCTCTGATGCCTATAAAAAATTCCCGGGATGGCGGAATATTGAGTTTGACAAGGTAGGGCGGATTAATTTTTAAATTTTGAGTTTTAATGAATAACGAATGATGAAAAATGATTATTGAATAATGGCGGTCGGGAAGTTAGATAATATGTAAGAACCTGTTCCCATAGGCTCAAACGCCGCCTTTGCGGTCTTTTTCCGCCCCCGCCGCGTCAAAAATGCTCGCAATAAACAAATTATTTCTGCGCTTTTTTCCTTGCGGGGACGAAAAAATCCTCGCAAATCCGTCATTTTCGCTCTATGGGAACAGGTTCTAATTTTAAAATTACCGCCCGGCCTGATTTAAGGATGATTAACCGTATCATGATAATAGACGCCCACACCCACATTTACCCTGATTTGATAGCGAAAAAAGCCGCCGCCAGCATCGGCGGTTTTTACGGTATGCCCATGCTGTATGACGGCAAAATGTCAACGCTTCTGGAAATAGGCGAAAAAAACGGCATAGACAAATTCCTCATACAGTCCGTAGCCACGTCCCCAAAGCAGATTGATTCCGTCACAAGGTATATTTCGGATATGGCGAATAAATATCCCGATAAATTTATCGGCTTCACCTCGTCCCACCCGGAAAGCGAGAATATCGCGGATGAAGTGGGCAAGGCTATTCATTTGGGGCTGAAAGGGGTAAAGCTGCACCCGGATTTCCAGAAATTCAACATTGACGACAAAAACGCAATGCGGATTTACGAGACGATAGAGGGCAGGCTGCCCGTACTTATCCACACGGGCGATTTCAGGACGGAATACTCAAAAGCCTCGCGGGTCTTGAACGTGCTGAAGGCGTTCCCCAAGCTTGAAATGATCTGCGCCCACTTCGGCGGCTGGTCGGAATGGGAGGAATCGGTCAAAATACTGGCGGGGACGGGGGTATACGTTGACACATGCAGCTCCCAGTACGCCGTGCCTCCGGAAAAAATCCGGGAATACATAGATGCCTACGGCCCCGACAGGGTAATTTTCGGCTCGGATTTCCCGATGTGGGACGCGGGGGAGGAATTGCGGATGCTCGAAAAGGTTTTCAGAGACGAAAACGAGCGGGAGTTGATTTTGCATAAAAATATTGAAAGATTGCTGAAATTATAGCGATATCGGCTTTTTTTCGGTTGACAACCCGGCTTATTTGTGTTATATTGGTAACGGAAAAAAAGAATAAAAAGGAGACTAACCCATGAAACATTCAGGCAAGCGTAATTTTACGCGCATTTTGGCCCTGTTCCTCTGCTCCGCGCTGATTTTCGGCGGGCTGTTCATCGCAGTTTCGGCGGAGGACGAAATCGAGAGCAGGCAGCCCTCGAAAAGCGAACAGACACTTTATAATATCGGCGACAAGCTTGTCGTCGGCTTATTAAGGTGCATCTCCGCGTTTATCCCCATGAAATTCCCCGCGAAATACGAGACAGGCCCGGATTTCTACCCCGGCATGGACGAATTTATCGACGAGCCTGCCGACGGGGCGAAATGGAGTTTGGGCTATGCCCGCGCCTCGGTTATCCCCGAGGGGATGTTCGACCCCGATACTAAGCTTTACTTAGGCTCGAACGATGTATACGTCGGCGGCTCGCCCAAGGGCGAGGACCCGCTGCGGCCTGTTATTGACCGCAAGATACCCACAAGGCTTATCGACGATACGTGTGTGCGCGTCACCGCCATTGACGACGGGAGCGGGCGCGGGACCGTTATTTTCGCAAGCCTCGATACCTACGCCATAACGTCCTATGACATTAGGATAATCCGCGCGCGGCTGAAGGAATTCGCCGAGGAGAACAATATTGTTAGCATCAACATCGGGATGCTCCACCAGCACAGCGCCATCGACACCTTCGGCTACAACGGCCCCCTGCTCAACAGCCTGTTCCTGAACCCCGTCATCAATCTGTTCGGCGGCAAGCCTTTTACGGGCAAAAACCCCGAATTTATGGAATACCTTTTTGAGGTCGTGACGGATACGGTGGAAGAGGCCGTCCTCGGTATGGAGCCGGGCGAACTGTATTACGGCTCCGCAAGCACGGAAGGCTGGATGTACGACAGGCGCGCGCCCTATATCACGGACAGCGAGATGCACCGCCTCCGCTTCGTCCCCGACGGGGCGGGAAGCCGCGAGACATGGCTTTTGAACATCGGCGTGCATAACGTCGGCCTTGACGGCGATTCCCAGCGCATCAGCGGCGACGCCCCGTATTACACGGAGGAGCGCGTGAACGGGGAATATGGCGCGAATTTCCAGATGATTCTAAGCGGCCAGCTCGGCGTCCATAAGAGCTATCATTACATCGACGACGGCACACAGCGCGACCAGATCGAGACTTTGACGGCCTACGGCTACGCGCTGGCGGACTATATCGCGGATATCGACAATGAAGAAAGCGTAGACCCCTACCTTAACATAAAATCGGGCGAATACAGCGTCCCCGTTGACAACCCCCTGCATCTGCTTCTCCTTCGCACGGGTACGACGCAGTTCACCACGGTAAAACACGGCTTTTTCGGACCCGACCTTGATATCATCACCGAAACCGGATATATGGAGCTTGGCGACAGCCTTGCGATCGGCTTCGGCCCCGGCGAAATCGACCCAATAATCTACCTCGGCGGCGCGTCAACGGCGGCTGAATCCTATACGGGCGAGGACTTTATCTTCACGCCCATGAAGGATATGGTTCGCAACGGGCGCAAATTCCTGATGTTCGGCCTCATGAACGACCGCTCCCTGTATTATGTCATGCCCAACGACTTCCAGCATTTCATCAAGTTCGGCAACGAGGAGCTTAACGCCATGAGCGTTGAGGCCACCCCGAATTTGCTCGATGCGTTCAAGGGCTTGACGGACAGCGTTAAATAATATTCAAACAAAACGAAAAGGTTGCCGATTTTGGCAACCTTTTTTAATAGAGCTTTCGGTTTAATTCCGCCCCGCCATTTATGACGGTACTAAACAGTAGTTCCTATTGAATAATCCTCGAAAGGAATTCTCTTGTCCTCTGCTCCCTCGGATTGTTGAAAATAACGTCCGGGGGGGCGTCCTCGGCTATCACGCCCTTATCCATGAACACCACGCGGCTTGAAACGTCCTTCGCGAACATCATCTCGTGGGTCACGACTATCATAGTTAGCCCCGTTTTCGCCAAATCCCGCATTACGCTCAACACTTCACCCACCATTTCCGGGTCGAGGGCGGAGGTCGGCTCGTCAAAAAGCAGGATTTCCGGGTTCATGGCAAGGGCGCGGGCGATCGCCACCCGCTGCTTCTGCCCGCCCGAGAGCTGACGGGGCTTGGCGTTGATAAAGGTTCCCATGCCGACTTTTTCAAGGTATTCAAGGGCGGTTTTTTTCGCTTCGTCCTTTTTGACGTTCTGCACCTTTTCAAGGCCTACCATGCAGTTTTTGAGAGCGGTCATATTGTTGAAAAGGTTGAAATTCTGGAACACCATGCCTACCTTTGCGCGGTATTTCGGCAGATTTATTGATTTAGCCAGGATATTTTCCCCGTTAAAAACAATTTCGCCGCCCGTGGGCGTTTCAAGCAGGTTAATGCAGCGAAGGAGGGTCGATTTACCGGAGCCGGAAGCCCCGATTATGCAGGTCACGTCGCCCCTGTCCACCGAAAAGCCAATATCCTTCAAAACCTCGTTTTTGCCGAAGAATTTGACGAGGTGCTTTACTTCTAAGATAGGGGAATAATTCATTATTTCCTCATGCCCCCTATCCTTCTTTTCGGCGCGCTCAGCATCCCGCTTGTAGGCGACAGAGTGTCGGAGGCGGCCAATTCATAGCTGTCCGAGCCGTCGATTTTATTTTCAATCAGCCGCAATATCCTTGAAC
>WREG01000016.1 GCA_009779455.1 Oscillospiraceae bacterium | reverse complement strand
TCGGGGTTGATTTTATATAACGGCTTTTCCGGGTCGGGCTTGTCACTGTTATCGCTGCCGACAAAGATGTCTTTGGGGTTGCCGTTCTTGTCAACTTCTTCCCATATTATAGGCTTAGGCTGTTTTCTAACTATTCTGTAGTATTTGCCGTCAGAGCCTTTGATAAAGGCCGGCTCGTCGCCGAGTTCGCCGTTTTCGTCAATTTTGTACCACTCGCCGGAATCTTCCGGGTATTCAACATAGAAATTGCCGTCGTTGTCCACGACAACGGGATGATAGACCTTTTCGAGGACTTCGTCGCCGTCGTCCCCGTTCGGGGCGTAGATAAATTCAAGGGGCATTTTGACCTTGCCGTCGTCCGTGACTTTGACATAAACGTTTTCAGGCTCGTCAAGGGCTATCCAGCTGCTTCCGCCCCATTTGGGAAAGTGAAAGCCGGATACGCCTTTGCCGACTTTCACCGTCATTGAAATAAGATGTTCTTCTCCCCAGATATCGGTAAACGTACCTATAAAGTACGCCATGCCGTTAACATCCTCAGCTTTAGCTTCGGCGCCGCTTACAATGTCGGCGACATCCGCGGCAATGGATATCCATTTGACCTTGTCGTTCGCGGGGGCGTTGTAGCCGTCCAAAGCGTCTATGTCGAGCGCAAAGCCCGCGCCGCGGGCCACTTCCATATACCATTTGGACGGAGCGGCGTAACTTGCTATATTGTTGTTGTCTTTTACCCAGTAAGCTCTGAACACGACGCTATACTGTTGCGTGGACGCCCAAACAAGATCGGCCTGCCCCGCTTTATGAGGGGTAATGGTAAACCTGTTTGTATAACCGGCCGTAAAGACGCTTTCATCCGTAGTATAACGGGGGTTTACCGTAGTGACATAACCGGCGGCAAAGTTTACCGTATTCGGCATGACGATGACGTTATAGCCGGGCTTCGTCGCATCCGCGTTAAATTCCTCGGGCGCGGGCAGGGCGAAAACGCCGCCGAGCGCAAAAGCGAACACGCTTAGGAAAAGTGCCGCCGCGAGGACGCACGAAATTATTTTTTTGTTTTTGCGCGCGATTATTTTGTTGCCTTGTTTTTCGAATACAGTCTTAATATTCATTGTTTTTTATCCTTTCATAAGACTTTCAAGTGAGCTCCGCCTGCCTGTTAGGGCAGGCGGAAGTGTTGCCATAATTGCTTGTTTAAGTGAGATTGCAGTTAAAATGCTATGTCCCAGCGGGCGAAATCAAGCACAATATTATAGGGGGAGCTTTTTTCGCCGTTTCCGAGCTCAAACACTACCTCGACTACCATACGCATATCCTCGATTGCCGCTTCAAGCGGAACGGGGGCGTTTTCATAGAGGGGATTCTCAAAAGAGCCGTCAAGGAACGGGAACAGGATTTCCCATTTAGGGGCGAGCTTCGGGAACATATCGCCGTTGTCAAATATGATGACGTCGCTTCCGGGCGCTAAATCAGCGGTTGTGAACGCATTCGGGAAATAATTGCCCGTGGTCGTGAGCTTGAAGCCCTTGATTTCATATTGCAAACCGGCGGTGTTGCGGTTGCCCAGGATGTTCGCGAGGGGATAAGCGTCTATAAGGCCGTATTTGCCGTGATTAGACGCACCGGGTACGTCAAGGCCGCTCTCTATTTCCGTTGTAATCTGGTCGATATAGCGCAGACCGAGATTTATCGAGCCGGGGCCTACAAGACCGACTTCCCTGCCTACGAAACCGGGATTTGTGCCGCTTTCTTCGCATAAGAAGTCATATCCGGGGTATACGGGGGGATCGGTGGGGGTTTCCGGGGGGACGAACGCCACAATGCGGTCCGCGATTTCGTCAATCAGGTTTTTGCCGTTTGCAGTCGCGCCGAATTCGTTGTTTTTCATGTCTTCGATCTCGCTCTTGTTGGAAGCCTGAAGCTTAACGTCTATAAAATAGGCGTAATTGTCGTCAGGCAGCACGCCCGGGATCAACTGGACGTTGTCAAGCAGGAGGTTGGTTGCTTCGCCGGGGTTAAGGGGCTGCGACCAGTAGCACCAGCCGTCGGCGTCGAGTATCCAGCACGCCGTGTTCTCTTTTTGAGTTGCCGTGAGGGCATTCCATGCCGCGACGGTCATAATGTTTTCCTTATCCAAAGTCTGGGCGCAGGTAAGGGGGTCGTGGAGGCTGCTGCCGGGCGCATAGTCATAGTTGCCCTGGGCGCTGGTGCCCTTTTTGTACCATTTCTGTTCGCCGGTCATTTTCCACTCCCAGAAATCATGGGTGTTGGCCGTACAGTCGCCGTCAAATTCGCCCCACGCGCCGGTTCCCGTCATAGCCGTAGCAGGGAATTTATGTATGGGCCAGGATTTGCTAGGGACATATTTGCCGTCAGTGTCTTTGTAGATCGGGGTGCCGGGATCGAGATCGACGCCGGGGGTAAGCACGTTATTGCCGATCTGGAAAAATTCACGGAACTGGACACGGACGACAAGCGGTGTCTTGCCCGTGTTTTCTACGTATACGTCTTTGTTTTTGCCGGGTTCAAAATCATCGTGTAGCAGGACGTCATTGTCCGCGTTGCCGCGTAAACGGTTGATAATGCTCTGGCTGAAATCTGTCCAGGCGAACGCTCCGCCTGCAAGTAATACGAAGGATAGCACGATAGCTGTAATCATAGCCGCCTTCTTTTTTCCGCTCATCTTATTCTGACGAGCCGCGTGTGCTCTTAACATTGTTTTTTACTCCTTTGTTTTTATAAAATAGTTTGTGTGCGCCGATTCGATATCGGCTTTTTTTCGGGGTCATGCGTTAAATACATTGCTGATAAGGACTTCGGCCCCGGCTGTGGTTTTGTAGCCGCATTCGCTGGCCGCGTCGTTCCATTTGCCGAAATCATTGGCCGTTACAGCCTGCAGCTTGACGTCGATGCGGTAGATCCAGTCGTATTCGGCGTCTTTGAAAAGCTTTACTTCATCCAAAAGCAGGTTTGTCGCCGTGCCGGGTTCAAGCGGGGCCGACCAATATGCCCACCCGCCGCCTTCCGCGGCCGCATCGGTGTCGTCCAGTATCCAAAGGCCTGCCTTGACCCTGTCCCATTCCGCCTGCTGGGCGGTTGTCATTTGCGTGTTGTAATCCAAAATTTCAAGGGCCAGAAATTCGCTCATCAGGATGGGGGCGCTTGCGGCGGCTGTCGGCTTCCCGCCCGCGGGGTTTTCATCGACTTTTCCGTCAGCGCCTAAGGTACCGTAAACCATGCCGGGGGTGCCTGGAAGGAAATTGCGCTGCGCGCCGGTCATTTTCCACATATAGAAATCATGAAATTTATCTTCGGTATCCGTATTGCCGCAATTTTCTATGGATGGGCCCGCATATGTATGGGATATCCATGTTGTTTTGTCCCGTACGTCGGGCGTCGGCGCCGGATCGGCCATTTTAAAGACATGATTGCCAACCTGCATGAACTCGTCTAAGCGGATCCTGACATATATTGTGGAGTCGCCGCTGTTTTCAACGAACACATCCTTGTTTTCACCGTCAAATTCATCGTGCAGCGTCACATCGGCGTCTTTGCCGCCGCGGAACTTGTTGGTGCGGCTTTGTGTGAAATCTGTCCAGGCAAATGCGCTCCCGAGCATCACCGCCGCGACAATGACGGCCGTCACCACCGCTATCAGGGGTTTTTTGTTTGCTTTTCGGCTGTAAGAATATTTAATTTTACTCACTATGGTTTGTCTCCTTTCTTTAAATTTAGTTGTTTTATTGAGGCGCGGAACCCGCCTAAACGGGCTGCGCGTAACAACCGCACGGCTATTATTGCTCCCAGGGGAGGATAAACGGTAAGCCGTCCTCCTGCACAAACGGTATTGCCGCCGTCTTGTTTTTTTTCATCCGTTTTACAGATAAGGTGAAAAACACCAGGCCTGATATCAGGAAAGCCCAAAAGGCGAAAGCGAGGGCAAACGCTAGAATTCTTTGCGTCCCGTCCGCTTCAAACGACGCTGACGGCATAATAAATATCGTCGATATCGAAAACAGAATAAGAATGGTTGATAAAATAAGATGTTTTTTCATGACCTTTTACCTCCGGTTATTGTTTTTTAAATGCGATTTTGAAAAATGCAAGGATTAAAGCCAACAAGATTATTATAAAAATTACCCATAATATATTGTCCGCTACCGCGCCGAGTATATTCCCGGCATACGGCAGGCACCACGTCACCCTGCCTATAACGTTGCCTTCATAAGTGACCCAGCTGTCGGGGAGGGGGTTGTCAACGCCCTGAGTCCGGAACGCCCGCTGGCCGCTGTCCTCATAATCCGCCATGATCTCAATGATGCGGTGAACCACGACTGTATTGTTGTCTTTGACAAATACGATGTCCGTGCCTTTCTCAAGCCCGGCATTCAAAGGTTCTCCGGGGTTTACCGCCCACGAGGTTATAAGGGAACCCTGTGGATAGACAGACTGCATTGACGAAGTTAGGACGGTGTTATATGAAAACGGGCCGAAACGCTTCCCGGAATTTTTGTCGCCTGAATGAAAGAACGCCAGCCCTACCATAACAAGGAGGATGATATAGAAAACCGCGCTTTTTACTGCCGCGCCCTTTGCGGGCTTATTAGCGGCTTCCATCTCGCCGCACCATACGCCGCACATATATTCACGGTTGAAATCATTGACGTCCCTTACTTTTTCACCTTGTTTGCAAATAACGTAAGTATTCATATAGATGTCACCTTAACCCGCAAGCCCGAACGCTGCCAAAGCCTGCCTCAGCCCTTCGTTTTCCTCTTCCAATGCCGCTTTTTGTTCGCAAATAGCATTATACTCCCTGGATATCTCATCTAAGTAATGATCCACCTGCCTGCGGTCATAGCCGCGCAATTTTATATCAAACGCTATATTGTTGATAAGCTCGCCGCAAAGCGGCATACCTGTCTCAAACCCGTCAAAAACCGGAAGCTCAAATCCGAAATCTTTTATAATTATTTCATTCATTTCTGTCCGAGGCCTCCTCACCGCCGAAACTTTCAGGATTCTTTTTCCTTATAAAAATATTTGATGTAATATAATGCCGCGTGCCTGACAAATTCGCCCAGGCCTCTGTGTTCCGTTTCCGCGCATTCTTTTATTTTTTCATAAGAAGCGTCATCAAACCTTATAACGATCTGTTTTGTTTTTTTTGCTTTTTCCATTTCCAAAGTCCATCCTTTTTTTAAGTTTAAATATTTTGCTAAAGAATCGGTCGCTGAAAGTTATCAGCGTTTAGCAATGTTTACGTTTGTATTTTAACCTATAAAAAAGTTTGCCGATACACCCAAAAGGGTAAAAATTCAGCGGTATAATGCAGATTCCTATCAACAAAGCCAATATTATTAATGTATTATTAAAATTTAATTCATTTACAAACAAATTTTTAAATGTTATAATATTGAATATTACAATATAGTATAGGGGGCACAAAACTTTATGGATACAAAAAAAATCATTATCGCGGTTTGCGGTTTGCTAACCGTGCTGTTATGTCTTTTCGCGGGGTTTTCGTCATCCGCCGCCGCGACATTTTTAACAGGCGACGTTAACAGCGACGAAACGGTTGACGCTGCCGACGCGCGGCTTATTTTAAGGTATGTAGCGAAAATACAGGATTTTGATATTCCGGAAGGCTTCCCCGCCGACAAGGTTTTCGGCGATGTGACGGGCGACGGGGTTGTTGACGCTGCCGACGCGCGCATGGTGCTGCGCTATGTCGCGAAATTAATAACCCGGTTTGACATCCCGGACGTTGTCGTCGAAGACATTACAACTACAACTGCAGCGCCCACAACGACACAGGCCGCATCCACCACAAACACAACCTCCGCTACGGAAGCAACTTCGACAACTTCCGCCGCCACGGAGACGACCACGGAAACTGTTACCGAAACGACCACCAGCGCTAACTGGTTCCTGCCCGAGGACCTCCGCGCGTACATCAACGGCAATTATTATTTAAAAGGCATTGTTGACCATAAAGATGAAATAGAAATCGCCGTAAAAGACAATGAATATTCATTCACCTTTTACATGAGAAACGACCCCGTTAATATAGACCTCGAAATTCTTAAAAAAATCAATAAAAATATATTCGGTAAAGACACCCCCACTATTTATATTATTTGCTCTGATAATAAAACCTTTTATAAATCAACAGGTCCTGTTAAATTTATGGGTTATACTTTTGATTTTGAGGAGATATTTGCCGGTTACAACGCTGCTTTTGAAAGAGACTCCGTCCCTTCTGAAACGACAACCGAAAAGATTTCCGGAAAAAATTTGACCTGCTACAAATTTGACAATCCGGACGGTTCATATATTAAAATTTATATGGACGGCGATAAGTTGGTCAGCCGCGAAAAATATAACATTAGGGACTTTTGCGAATCAACCCTTGATTTCATCACATTTGACAAAAATGTCGGAAATAGGCTGAACGACCCGAAATCTAGGGGTTACAAGGAAAATCTTTCATTTTCACTTTTTTTAGCTTTAACATACGACGGCTCATAATCCGTCTTGGTTACGGCAAAAAGTCAGATATTGCAAACAAAGCTATTTACAAACAATTTTTTATATGATATAATAGGCGCAGCAAAGTGCAGTGGCTTTTAAAGCTGCCTGCCGCGCCATTGCGAAAAGTGCAAAAGCGCTAAAACGCTTACGCATTTTCCTTGGTGTTCATCATATAATCAGACAGTTAAAATCGGGAGGAAAGTTTGAAAAATCACGCCGCGTTTGTAAAACGCCGCTATTCTTTCAAACTGCAAATTTTGTGCTTCGCAAAAATTTATAAAGGATGGATTATAACTATGAAAACAAAGAGAATACTTATAGCGTTTTGCGTTTTTTTGCTGGCGTTCCCCGTGTTATACGCGGGGTTTACGAATTCCGCGGCCGTTACGTTCCTTATCGGCGACGTAAACGGCGACGGTGCGGCCGACGCGGGAGACGCGAGGCTTATTTTGCGGCATGTGGCTAACTTAGAGAAGCTGAAAACCCCGGACGGGTTCCCGGCAGACAAGGTTTTCGGGGACGTTGACGGCAGCGGAACGGTTGACGCCGCCGACGCCCGCCTTGTCCTGCGATATGCCGCGAAGCTTATAGACAAGTTTGATATAGAGGATATTGTCGTTGAAACGGAAATCGGCGGCGGCAGCCCCGGCACGACGACCACGACCGCGTTCAGGGGCTATACCACCTCGCCGCCGACAAAAGAAACGACGACTGCCGCAAATTGGATGCTGCCCACCGACCTCCGCGCGCTTTTATCGGGGACGTATTCATATAGAGGCATAACATACAGATATGACAAAGACAGCAAACTTATATCTGAAGACAAACTGGAATTCGCAATAAAAAACAATAAAGATTTCTATGTTTCCCCGATTTTTGACGAAGAAGAAACCGAGGACGTTCCGTTCAACGATTTGGGGGTACTCAAAAAGGTCACAAATAAATATGCGAATAAAGAAAAAGTCAATATTTACCTGCTCAATAACAAAAACAGCAAATATATTGACACATCAGACACCTTAATTAAACTGCAATTAAAAATATTGAAGCTGGATATTGATGATATTGTCGATTTTACGCCGCCGGACTTCCAGAAAGACGCCGTCCCGGACAATGTTGAAACTGTAGATTATTACAAAAATGAATTAACCTGCTATACATTCGAAAATGAAGACAAATCTTTCGTTTTAATTTATATGAACGGCGACATAATAAAGACAATTGAAAGTTATGACAAAGACAGCAATATTAAAGCTATTACCGATTTTGAGAATTTTTCAAGCGGCGTCGGCAAATTATTGGATGACCCAAAATCAAGGGATTATAAATTGGTCCACACGCTTACTTCATTGTTTGATGTTTCTCAGTCGATTTTTGACCAGCTCCTTGAATCATTTAAACAGAAACAATAAAAAACGACGGATTATCAGCCTTTTTGACACATGAAAAGAGATTATTTTAATGATAAAAAAATTACCGGCCTTGGTTTTTGCGGCTGTTTTATTGGTTTTGTCAACGGGCAATTTCATCGGCTTCGCGGAAAATTCAGAAAATAACAATATTGCCGTAATTTTTGATATAGACGGTGACGGAGAGGTGACGGCGGCGGACGCGCGCGTTACACTCCGTCACGCCGCACGTATCGAAGAAATTGTTATACCCGAAATATATGAAAATTACGATAAAATTTTAGGCGATTTAAACAACGACGGAGAAATTGACTCAGCCGACGCAAGGCTTCTGCTAAGGCTTGCCGCGAAATTAGAGACGGAAGAGGATATAATACAAATTTATTTTGTGAACCCTCCGCCCAAAACAACCGGCGAAACCACAGCGGAACCGGCGACGGAGCCGCCGGCCCCTCCCGAACCAGTGCAGCTGCCTGTCAACAGGCTTTTGACGCCTTATGAAAATCATAATTTGGGCATAAGGGAAATTATGGTCGTAAAAGATGATTATGCCGACACTTTCCGCCCGCTTAACGGCGAATATTCGTCATATCCCACATTTTCCGCCCTGCCGAAAGGCACGATAGACTATATAACGGGCCAAACCGTAGTCGCCGAAGATGAAGGCAGGGTATATTATATTTTAAAATCCGGGAGGAAAATAAGCTCGAAATTCGCCCAAAAGCTTGACGGCGGCTATGCACTGCCCACAAACAGGCTGGCGGCGGCAAAATGCGATATTACAAAAAAAAGCACGGATATTTACATCAAAACGACATGGCAGGTTCCGTTTAATCTGACTATCGTGCCGCAAATCTACGAAAAAGGCTATAGGGACAGAATTTTCAATGTAACCGATTTTACGGGCGAAACAATAAGCCTGACCTTTTATTATTCGGATTTCATAGACGGCAATTTTGATTTTTCCGGCAGCGGTGTAATCAAAAGCTCAAAATTGATAAAATCCGAAAGCGACCGTACTGTTACCTTAGAGCTGGCTTTAAAGGAAAAAGGGGAATTTTACGGATACCACGCCGAAATAGTTGACGGGTACTTTAAATTTTCATTTATGCACAGAGACAAAGGGATAAGCGGCAGTGTTATTATGCTCGACCCCGGCCACGGCGGCAGGGATTCGGGCGCCGTGGCCGAAAAAGGAGCAGTGCTTGAAAAAACGCTGGATTTCGATATAGCGTCAAAGGTAAAAAAACATCTTGAAAACGCGGGCGCAACCGTCAAAATGACCAGGACAGGCGACGTTTATTCCGATACCTATGACAGGTCGGTTTCAGTGCGCAAAAGCAATCCCGACGCGTTTATATCGATACATTGCGACAGCAGTACCGATACAAGCACGTCAGGAACCCACTCGTTTTATTATACAGCTTATTCAAAATCCTTCGCCGCCTCGGTCCACAACTCGGTCGTAAAAGCCTACCGCGATAAAATTTACGATAAAAGCAGGGATGCAAACCATTACGACAGCGTGGACAGGGCGGTCAAGTTTTACCCTTTCGGGGTCACAAGGGTGGATGAATGCCCCGCGATCCTTATAGAATGCGGCTTCATGAGCAACGCGAAGGAGCGCGGGGTGTTGAAAAATGACGGGAACCGCGATATCATCGCGAAGGCAATCGCGGACGGGATCATTAAATATTTTGATTAGCTTTAGTAATATTACACAATATATTTTAAGTTCAATATGCAATATTCATAACGTCATACTGTTGACAACCGCAATTTTTTATGATACGATTTTCAAAAGACAAACCGATGAGGCAAAAAGGCGGGACATAGAATTCTTATGAATTCATAAAATTCTTTGAATTTATTATAATCTTTTAAGAGAGTTCGGAAACGGTGAGATCCGGCAAGATTATGTCAAAGCTGTGGATTGCTGAGGGCGGAAGGAAAATTGTCAGATTGAGGTTAGCATCCCCTGTTTCCTGAATCCTGAATCCTGGCAACCAGTAATGTCCGACGTGCGCCTGCGTTAAAGGCTACGGATATGTTTGTATCCGGAAAAAGAGAGGCCGGGTTTTATTATATAAACCGGCAAGCAAGGTGGCACCGCAGGTTAATTATAGCCTGTCCTTGATAATGAACAATTAAAATGTTCATTATTAGGACAGGCTTTTTTATATTAAATAAAAAACAAGAAAGGCGAAAAAATCATGAAAAAGAATCAAATCCCCGGACAAATCATATTAGCGGCGGAAGAAATCCCGAAGCAGTGGTACAACATCAAAGCGGATATGCCGAACCGCCCGCCTGCCGCTATAAGCCCCCGCACGCACCAGCCCGTTACGGCGGACGAGCTTAACGCTATTTTCCCGATGGGCGTTATCGAGCAGGAGGTCACAACCGAAAGGTATATCGACATCCCGGCGGAAGTCATGGAAAAATACCGGCTTTTCCGCTCCACTCCCCTGCACCGCGCCTATGAGCTTGAAAAAGCCTTAGGCACACCCGCGAGGATTTACTACAAATACGAAGGCACCAACCCATCCGGCAGCCACAAGCTCAATTCCGCCGTCGCACAGGCATATTACAACAAAACAGCGGGCATGAAACGCATTGTGACGGAAACCGGCGCGGGCCAGTGGGGCACGGCGCTTGCTATGGCGACGAAAATGTTCGAAATGGACTGCACGGTTTACATGGTTAAGGTCAGCTATCAGCAAAAGCCCTACAGGCGCTCAATCATGCAGCTTTACGGCGCGGAGGTCATAGCCTCGCCCTCAAACCTGACCGAAATCGGGCGGCAGATATTAAGCAAAACCCCGGATACAAACGGATCATTGGGCGACGCAATAGCTGAGGCGGTAGAAATCGCCGCTACAAACAAGGACGCCAACTACGCCCTCGGCAGCGTGCTTGACCATGTGATCCTGCATCAGACGATCATCGGGCAGGAAGCGAAAAAACAGATGGAGCTTGTGGACGAATATCCCGACATAATCATAGGCTGCAACGGCGGCGGGTCGAATTTCAGCGGCCTGGCGTTCCCGTTCCTGAAGGATAAATTCGACGGCAAGGCGGACGCGAAATTTATAGCCGTCGAAGCCGCCGCCTGCCCGAAGCTTACAAAAGGCGTCTACACTTATGATTACGGCGACAGCGTGGGCATGGCCCCCATCGCGAAAATGTATTCGCTGGGCCACTCCTTCCGCCCGTCGGGCATCCACGCGGGGGGCCTGCGCTATCACGGCGACTCCCCCCTGCTCTCCCAAGTCTATCACGACGGGTTTATAACAGCCGAAGCCGTAAACCAAACGGAGGTATTCGAATCGGCGCTGCTGTTCGCGCAGAAAGAACTGATAGTCCCCGCCCCCGAATCGGCCCACGCCATCTGCCAGGCGGTAAAGGAAGCGGAAAAGTGCAAGGAGTCCGGCGAGGAAAAGGTGATACTCTTCAACCTCTCAGGCCACGGCTATTTCGATATGACCGCCTACGATATGTACCTGCAGGGGCATATAGTTGACGATATACCCGGGCTTGACGGCGAGATTTTACGTGCGCAGGACGAGATTAAGGATATTGGCGTTTAAAAGAATTTAGAATTGAAAAATGAGAATTGAGAATTATTATAATTCCCGATTCTCATTTTTTATAATTTAACGGTCTTCATTATGAACTTTCGGTATAATACCGCGTCCCTTGGGACGGATATTATAATATCAAAAACCTTTTGATACCCCGCAGTCTTGCTGCGGGGAAAGTTCATTATTCCTGCACAAATAAATTAACAAAAAATACAACACTGCCCCGATTAAATTTAAAACTTAAACTATACAAATGCTCCCCCGGTTCGGAAGGCGCGGTCATCGTAATATTCCCGTTTTTATCACGGCCAACGCATTTATATTCAGGCGTACTAGGCTTGTATACATAACCGCTGGCGTCACCTATCCACTCACAGTCCAATATTTTACTGCTGCCGCCTGCGGCAAACGCAACCGTTTCTTGAGGCTTGACATTTAATGTAATCTCGTCATACGGTTCCGTCGGCCAAAACCCGTCCATTGGCGTTGAGCGAAATTTAGTTCCCCAAGAAAAACTTGAACGAAACATCTCAACTTTTTCTCCATTTTGAACGTTTGCCCAAACTGTAGGGAGATCGTAGCTGACCGGCTTAAACCCTCCTAAAAAAACCACCACAAAAATAAATGCGAAGATGCTGGCAATAAAAACTGAACTCGACCATATTTTCTTGTTTTTCATAATACCGTAAAATCAAACCCGTCCGCAAAAGCTTCCAAATCCGCTTTCGTGATAAAATCCTCGCCGTCGAAAGGATGCCCCGCTCCGTTTTCGCCCGTGCCCGTCAGCGCGTTTATCAAAACGAAGGATTTTTCCGTGTCTGCCAGCACCAGCCCTTTTTCCGGACCTAAAACCAATAAAACAGAGGTTCCGTCAGCGGTTTTATATTCCCAGCTCTCATATTTATCCGCGTCTTGTATATTAAGCGCTACCTCGCTGAAGCTGCCCTTTGCCTCGTTCCTGAACTGAATCGAAAACTTCTTGCCGTTCGCGAGCTTCGCGTCGCCGTCGAACTGGAAGGTCTTGTCCTCATAAATATAGCCGCCCAGAGCTTTATATGAACCTTTTATAAGATTTCCGCCAAGTTTTGACGCAAGATCGGCGTTTGTTTCAAACATATCCATTTCGGAATGCAGCGTGAGGTTATATTTCGCGGTTATTTCGTCAAGTTTGCCCGCCATTTGCTTTGTATAGACAAGATACATATCATATTTCTTGTCAAGCCCGGTCGGGCCGTTGCCGACGGCCGCCAAAAGCCTGCCGTCCCGATCATAATTGTCAAGAAAATCCTGCCATTCCTTTTGCGCCATAAATTCCGGGCTTCCGGCGACGCCCGCGACGGATATCAATTGAACGTCTTCGGAATTGTTGGAATTTCCGCCGACAGAATTGCCGCTTACGCCCAAAACCATGTCCTGCAAGCCGAACAGATTCATTGAAACCGAATAAGTCGTGAAGCCCGTCAGCGTACACGCCGCCATTACGCCTGCAGCTATCAAAAAAGCGGTAAATTTTTTTGTTTTCATAAGCTCATTTTCTCCTTTTGTCCTGATCCGCTTTTATTATATGCAGAATAAATTGAAATTACAAGAAATATTACAGCATTGTCATTTTATGATGCAAACACAAAAATCGCATAATGAACAGCGGTTGCCCGTTTATTATGCGATAATGCTATTTTATGGCCGCTTGTTGTTTTTCCTGCAAATGGGGCAGCCTTTATGTAATCAAAGCCCAGAGCATTTCCCAAACGTTGTGGATATTCCCCTCGTGGCTGCGGCCTATCTGCCGCCACGACCAGTACCGCGCCGTCAGCAGGTTTAATTGAAGCTCTTCGAAGTCTTCTGCCTTGACATAGAGGCCGCCTTCGCTGTGCTGTTCGATGCCGAGGTCGATAATATCGTTAAAGAGGGCGGTATTGCTCTTCATGCGCGAGCCGGTGAGGTTTATGGGCCAGAATTCCCCGCGCAGGTTGTCTGATTTCCACATCCGCCAGGAAAGCTCGGCCCTCCTGATATTGATAAGCTGCTGCGGCTGACCGGCCGAAAGCTCCTTCGCTTTATCCCATAATTTATTAATATATTTTACTTGATTGTTCGTCATCGCGAGGTTGCCGACGGGCGTGGAGCCACTCAGGCAGTTTGTGTGGTACGTTACCCCGCCTATAGTCCTGCCGGTAAGCTCCTCTGAGGCGATACGGATATATTCGCGGACATACTGCCAGCCCTCGCCGTAATAATAGGGCAGGAAGCTGTTATAAAGCTCCTCCATATCCGCGTCGGGGTTCCACAGCAGACGGGCATAAAGGTAGCCTGTCATTTGGTAGAGGCCGATGTCGTCCGTGTTGGAAGCGCAGTTGATAAGGCCGATTATGCCGTCGTCGCGGTACATTTGCATATAGGATTGGATGTTGCCCCAAAGCGGGTTTGCGACGCCCCAATGGTTGTAGTTGAGGGGGTAGTCGAAAATCGCGATTTTATCGCATTTATCAAGCCAGGCCGCGTAATCAACATCGAAGGTGATGCGCGTCTCTTCATGAGTGCATTCGCCCGCTTTATGGGCGTAGCACATGCCTATCGGGCAGAACCATATCGTCGCATTAGGGTGCAGGGGCGTTTTCGGGGCCTGCTGGGTTATGGCGTAACCCAGGCTCGCTACCCTCACGTCCGGATAGCCCGCGTCAGCAAGCCGCTCGCATACCTTGCTCTGGAAGGGGAAATAGCTGCCGGAGCAGTTCTCGCTGATTATGTTCTTCGGGACGCCGCATTCAACAAAATAGGCTTCTTTGCACTCCGCGCACTGGCAGACCGCGCCGCTGTCGTTCAGGCTGATGGATACGCACTTTAAAGCCGGGTTTTGCGCCAGCAGTCCGAGGGCGTGGGCTACATAAATTTCCAAAACCTCGGGTTTTGAGAAGCAGGGGTTGCTGTAGCCGCCGATGGGATTCCCGTTTATATCCTTGGCGAACAGATCCTTATGTTTTTCAAAATATTTTGGCGAAGACATAGGGCACCATTCACCGTCAATGACTTCCGACATAATCGAATCGCCGGAGTGGTCAAAGACGATGGCTCCCGAATTCCCGCCGTATTTTTCCTGCGTCAGCTCCGGGAACCAGTGCTGTATGAACAGGTTGTCGTTGACACGGTTTGCCAAAGCGGAATCAATGTCATAACCGTTTTTGCCCGAAAACCAGTTTTGAACGGTGGTGCTGGCCCTGTACTCGAACGCCGGGATTTCAATCTCGTCGATTTCCACAGGCACGGCGAACGTATCCGCCGAAGGTATGAATTTCGTATCCTTTGAGTACCAGCGGCAGCCCGCGAATTTCTCAAGGAAATCATAAATGCCGTAAAGGGTACCCCTGGGTTTGCCGCCCGCGATGATGACTTTTTCGTCATAAGTTTTAATTATAAAGCCTTCATCGCCCAAGGGGCCGTAATCCACGGGATAGCGGTTTGTGTCGCCGATAACGATTTCTTCCGCCTGTGCCGAAACGTAATCGCGGGCAATTTCAAGCTCGGCGCCGCTGATCTCTTTCAAAAAACCCTGAAGCTTTTCAGCCGCCGTAACTTCGGCGGGGATGGCGTTTTCCCCGATTACTATAACGTAATCGCTGAGGCCGTCCTCTGCAACGGTTATGGTTTCGCCGTCATAGACCTCGATTTCCGGCGGCGGCGGCACGTCGAACGCCGCTTTGCCGGGGTTGTACAACCCTATCAGCATAGCGAAGATGATTAATGACGAGATAATTGAGGAAAAAAAGTTTGCCATAATAGATACCCCTTTTCGTTTTTTAGTTTATTTAATGTATGGGCGTATTTTCTTTGCCGCTGTTCCAGAAAAGCCCCGACGGGTCGCGCCATTCGGTGGCCGTCATCAGCCAGTCCAGACCGTCCAGTTCGTATATAGGCGCCCATTCCTGTAGCCTTGTAACGCCCAACTCGATTATGTCGTTATAAAGCTTTTTATTTTCATTAATACGGTTGCGGTTCACCAAAGGGTTGAATTCGTCAACCAGCATACAGCACTTATAAAAGCGGAGCTGCAAGCGCGACCTGCGGATGTTGTCAAGCTGCCGGTCGCTTTCCGCGGATTTTTCCGCTTTGTCCCAAAGCTTATCCATCGGCCTTGTGTCCCAAGCCCTCAGGAAGGTGTTCTGGTCGTGCCAGTTAAATATGAACAGATGTGAGGTCGCGACTGTCTTGCGGGTTATTATGTCAAGATACTCCTTGATATAAGGCGCCGCTTCCGCGCCGTAATACGCCTTCATGAAATCCGCCATATGGTATTCCACGTCCGCGTTCGGGTCCCAAAGGAGTTTTGCTAAAATATAGGCCCGCATTTCGCCGAATTCGCCGCTCTTGCCGCCGGTATAATTCCCCTGCTCAAAAACGCCCTTTACCTGATTTTCGGCGAAAAACCGGAGATTAGGCCCTAAAACCTGGAAATTCGGGAAGGGAAGAAGGTACATAAGGAAGTTTGTCGTATAATCCCATATGTACAGCCGCCCGCAGAAGTCCTGCCAATTTTTTATGTCCACGGCGAAGCTTGAAGGTATTTCGTTTACGAATTTGTCAAGGGATTCGCCACGGATGTGCCCGCATCTCTCCAGAGGATGGGCGAAACAGCATTCGATTGAGCAAAGGCGCACGCAGACGTTGGGGTCAGCCGTGTTTTCCCCCGGCAGCAATACCGTCGGGGCGGGGCGGGTATATTGATAGGCGAAGGTGTCGAATATCACGTCGGGGAACTCTGCACCTAAAGCCCTCGCCACCTGATTCGTGAACCAGACCATAAGGCCCGACTGCCCTCCTAGGCGCGCCGCTTCCGCTTCGCAAATATCGCACTGGCAATATTCCTGATTGTCATTCTGCGTAATCGACATGATCTGGGAATCGGGGTGGGCCAAAAGGGTTAACCTCGCGTTTTCCGCCATTATGCCCAATGTGTCCGGGTTTGTGAGGCAGCGCTGGTCTTTCGTCCGCTCGCCCTTGTCTATGCGGTAGGAAAACAGCTCCGGACGGGTATCAAAAAGGCTGTTCGGCAAAAGACGGTCAAAAGAATGGCAAAAATCGGCGTAAGATATCCCGCCGCCGTATTTGCCGCCCAGATATGACCCGTTATGGCTGTTTACTTTATGATGGGCCTTCCATTCCGCGCTGCCGAAAACCACGCTCCAGTAATCGTCCCTGTATTCAAACACGGGGTTCTGCACATCATCCAAAAGCGCGTCTATACGCACCGAGCCGGACGAGGGCGCAACCGTCAGCTCCGGCGTGAACCAGCGCACCCCGAGCTGCTCCTCCAAAAAACTGCTGACTGAGTAAAAAATGCCGCGTTCGTCAATCCCGGCTAAGTACACGGCGTCGCCGTCCGCTTTTTTCAAAAAGCCCTCAGGCCCCACATCCGCCAAACCCTCGCTTAAATCGGCGCGGTTTGTGTTTCCTATACGGATTTCATACGGTATGGCCGCCGCGCTGTCCGATTCTATGGGCAAAATGACACCGCTGATGCGGCTGAAATAGTCCCGCAGCTGCTGCGCGCCCTCCGTTTCAGCGGCCGTAGCCGCCGCCGGGACGACAATGCGGTATTCGCTGGCCCCGTCCTCCGCCAATGTCAGCCATTCGCTGATATTTTCCGCGCCGTAAGGGTAGGGGTCGCCGCCATAATCAATGGGTTCATTTCCCAAAGGGATAATGTTAAGCACCATCAGGAACAACTGGATAATCGCCAATGCTGTAGCGAAAAACGCTTTTATAGCCGCCATAGATATGACCGTCCTTTCAATTTCAGGTAAAATAATGCAACGAAACAAAAACCCGATTATTATTTTATCCAACTGTTTCCGTTTTGTCAAGGGTTTTGTGAACTTGACTTCCCCCATTTTTAATAACCCGGAAAAACAAGTTGTGCAGAAAGCCTAAGCTTCGGAAGTTTTCGGCAGAGAGCATCACGGGAACGGGCAAAAAGCCAAGAAATCGCGGAGGCTA